>NZ_UNRE01000003.1:0-300000 GCF_900537085.1 Agarivorans sp. Alg241-V36
GCATTACTCACCCGTCCGCCGCTCGTCAGCAAAGTAGCAAGCTACTTTCTGTTACCGCTCGACTTGCATGTGTTAAGCCTGCCGCCAGCGTTCAATCTGAGCCATGATCAAACTCTTCAATCAAAAGTTTTTTCGCTCAAAGTTAAAAACTGAAATTATTACTGTTGTTACAGTGCAAGACTCCAGTTCACTTAAGCTTAATTTTTTCGCTTAAGGCCCTGTGAGTGCTCACACAGATTGCTTGATAAATTGTTAAAGAGCGTTGCTTCTTGCCGAAGCGAGGTGCGCATTCTACGCTTTCCTCTGTGGCTGTCAACCGCTTTTTAAAAGATTTTAAAAAGAAGTTTTTGAGCCGCTAATAAAGCCCTAGGCCTTACCAACCCTGACTTAGCCTTGCTGCGCTTTAGTGCGCTGCGTGCCGTGTCAGTGGAGGTGCATTATAGGGATCGAATCTCTGCACGCAAGCGTTTTTTGAAGAAAATCACAGAAACACGTTCAAGTGTTCAGATAGTGAACAGCACCACTTTAAAAGGATAGCTTATTTGCATAAATCTATCCCTAAAGAGCTATTAGAAAGTAAAGGTAATAAGAAAAACGATGATCTAGTCCCGCAGAATAAACTTAGCGGCTTCATCAAGAGAAGAAATTGTAGCTGTTGCTAGGGCTTTATCTTGCTCACTCACATCGTATTGACCGCTCACCAATAATCGATTTGGCACTCCGGCATTTTTAGCCGCTAAGATGTCTGATGCTTTATCCCCGACTAACCATGACTTTTCCAAATCAATACCCAGTTCAGCAGCAGCTTCTAGCAACATACCAGGCTTAGGTTTACGACAGCTACAATCTTGGCGGTAATGTTCATCACCGTATTCGCTGTGATGGGGGCAGTAATAGATACCATCTAAATCAACGCCGCGATCAGCAAGCGACCAGTCCATCCATTCGGTTAAGCTTAAAAACTGCTCTTCACTAAAGTAGCCGCGTGCGATGCCCGCTTGGTTGGTTACCACCACTAACAACCAACCTTCTTGTTTAAGTTTTTTCATCGCCTCGATAGCGCCGTCTATAAACTCAAAGTCATCTACTTGAGATACATAAGCTCGATCGTGGTTAATTACCCCATCTCGGTCCAAAAAAACGGCAGCTTGTTTCATCAATTTATTCTTTACTCATTCAGTTAAGCGCTTATTCTACAATACAAAGCGCTGAATTTGTTGCTTGAGTTGATTGGATTTTTCTTCCAAAGACTTAGCATCATCTAAACTCGACTGCGCCTCGCTCACTGAGTCTTGGGCAATAAGGGCTATCGTCTCCAAGGTTGAAGCTACATCGGTGGCCACTGCAGATTGTTCCTCGGTAGCTGCCGCAATCGCCGTAACCATTTCGGTAACACCTTGGGTTGTATCGATGACTTGATGAAGAGCATCTCCCGCCTTATTAACCACATTGCGGCCGTTAGAGACCAGTTCAGTGCTTTGCGACATACTTTGGTTAGCCGCCTCTGTTAAGCTACGGATTTGGTTAATAATTCGAGCAATCTCTTCGGTAGACTGGCTTGTTCGACTGGCCAGGCTACGTACCTCGTCGGCAACTACAGCAAAACCACGCCCTTGCTCGCCTGCACGAGCCGCTTCAATAGCTGCATTTAGAGCCAGTAAGTTTGTTTGTTCCGCGATACCAGCAATTACATCGGTAATTTTTTCTACTTCTTCGCCTGCTAGATTTAACTTGGCAATGTGTTGATTGCTATCACTGACTGAACCTTCTATTTTCTGCATGATGGAAATAGTATCCGTCACCACTTGTCCGCCTTGGGTAGCAACGTCTCCGCAGTCTCTTGCGTGGTCAGCAGCTTGGGAGGTATTTTGCGCAATTTCTCTAGCTGCCACTGACATTTCTTCAATGGCCGTTGCAGCGGAGTCGACTTTTGAGCGCTGCTCATCAAGGGCACTGCCGATGCCAGAGCTTTTATCAAACACTTTCACGCTACTTTGACTCACGTCTGCAGCGGTTTGATTCACTTCGGTTATTAAGCCTTTTAGCTGCTCAGCCATCGCATTGATTGAGCCAGTAAGTTGCCCTACCTCATCTTTAGCACTAACTTTTAAAGCTGGTTGCGAAAGGTTACCGTCGGCTATTTGCATCGCTCGCTGATTGACTAGGGCCAAGTTCGATTTAATTTGGCGAGTTAACCAAAGCACCACCAACCCTCCAAGTAAAGCGGCGATAGCAGCACCAGCAAATACCACCAGCACCACTTGCTCACCCAAACTTTCGAGATCCTGTTGATGACCTACTAATACACTCTGCTGCTGCATATTCCAGTCATTAAGCTGTAGTTCTATATCGGCAACTAAGGGAATCACTTCGTTAGCCATCCGGTGGTTGGCAATGTTCCAGTCAGGTGCAGCACGAATCACAAACAGCTCATCAACTAATGGGACAAAAATATCAACTAACTCGACAAACTGTTGCCAAAGCCTAGCTTGCTCCTCGGTAAATAAGTTATTTGCGGCCTCTACATCCGCTACTCGTTGTTTATGTCTGGCAAAATACTCTTGGTATTTCTCTTGCTCATACTTGTCACCCGTAATAATAAAGCTGCGCAAGCTGGTTAAGGCATTGGCCAGTTCATTACGTGCTTCGCTCATATCCGCTAGCAAGCGCACCCGTTTTTTAGGGCTATATAAGCCAGGTTGAGAGATTTCTTCGGTGACAGCACTAGATACCTGATTCATCGCTTCTTCAGCTAAGGGGGCGATATCAAACAGCAATAAAGCGTGGGCAGGAAGGTTATCTTCGCTATTAGAGATTTTGATTATTTGTTGCTGCAGTTCTTTTAGCGCTAAAAAGCTAGTTAAGGTTTGCTCTGGAACCGCTATATCGCTTAATAGCTGGATCTGTTCTACAGCCAAGTCTATGTTGAGCCAAGATTGCTCGAACAAATTTTGAAAATGTTCAGCCCGTTGCTTATCAGCGCCATGAATGAGATAAGCTCGAAGAGCACTAAGCGACTGCTGGAGGTGTCGTTCAATTTCTTTGCTTTGGGCGACCACGGGAACACTAACTTCAACGATTTGTCGCTCTTTCTGAGCAATTTTATCAAGTTGAATAAACACAATAACGGCGGAACAAAACATCAAAACAGCAACGAAACCAAAAGCTGATAGCAGCTTATTCGAAATAGACACGAAGAGAACTCCCTTGTTTCACAAAAAAACGGTGCTGTTGTTGAAGGCTAGTCTATCTGCCTAAAGCTACAACGCATCGTGGTTTACATCCAGCAAACCTAAAACGAATCTATTTAGAATATAAGCGCATATGCTGTTCGATTTCCAGCATAGTTTCACTAAGAGTTGTAGATAAGCCAGCAGCAAGCGCTATGTGCTCATCCAAAATCGGTTGTTTTTTCAAGCCTTCTTCAAGCGCTAAACACTGAGCTTGCAAACTACTGGCGCCAAAATAGCTACTGCTAGATTTAAGCCCGTGAGCTAAACGTATCGCATCTTGATAGCGCTTAACTGGCAAAGCTTGCAACAATTCTTCAATCATCGCCTCAGCACCTTTTTGATATTCCTGCAATAAAGCATCAAATTCGTCACCCATGCTTTCCGACAACTTAGTGAGTTCGCTTGGTGAAATGCGTTGATATTGAGTTGAAGTAAGTTCGTCGCTAGTTGCAATTAGCCTTTGCTCTGCACTCACGTTTTTAGTATTTAACCATTTACGTAGGCAAACATATAAACCCACTCGGTCAAAGGGCTTAGTCACATAGTCATCCATTCCGGCATCAAAACAGGCTTGTTTTGCTTCCAGGCTAACGCTAGCAGTTAAGGCGATAATAGGAATGCGTTGAGCGAGGTTTTCTAATTCGCGAATAACCATAGTGGCTTCATAGCCATCCATGTCAGGCATTAAACAATCCATCAAAATTAAAGATAGTTTTGAGCCCCAACGCTTAAACAAATCTATTGCTTCATGGCCATCACGAGCGATCATCACTTTAAGGCCAAAGCTGTCTAGCATGTGGCTAGCAACACGTTGATTAACTACCGTGTCTTCAACTAACAGCACGTGGCCAGACAACTTGCTTAATAATGCCTGCTCACGGCTGTCGGTAACACTTACACTCAACACGTCATCTTCGACACTTTGCAAAGGTAAGTTCACACTAAACTCTGAGCCAACCCCCAACCCCGATGTGACTGATATATCACCATCCATTAAGGAGACAATGCGCTGACAAATAGCCAGCCCTAAACCAGTTCCCCCATAACGGCGAGTTGTTGAACTGTCTGCCTGAGCAAAAGGCATGAACAGATTACTAATAGATTCTTCCGCTATGCCAATGCCACTATCGGTCACTCTTACCAACACGCTTTCATCGGCACCTGGTTGTTGACTATATTCCACACTTAAATTTACCGTGCCTACTTCGGTAAACTTAATTGCATTGTTGACGAGGTTGATGAATATCTGCTGCACCCTACCCTGATCGCCAATAAACACTTTGGGTAAATGCTCGGGATAATCGAGATTCAAACTCAAATGCTTGGCTTTAGCTTGAGGAGAGAATAGCTTAACCACTTCCAACAAGGTTAAATGCAAACTAAAAGCATCTAAACGCAGCTCCATTTTACCGGCTTCTACCTTAGAGAAATCCAGTACATCGTTAACAATCACTAACAAGGCTTTGCCGGAAAGACGAACAGTATTAACGTGCTCGATTTGCTCCTCAGACAACGAGGAAGCACTGAGTAGCTGAGTCATGCCTAAAATACCGTTTAGCGGGGTACGAATTTCGTGACTCATCATGGCCAAAAAGTCGCTTTTCGCTTGCGAAGCAGCTTCTGCGTCTCGCCGAGCAATGCTTAGCTTCTGTTGGCTACGTTGGTGTTCAGCAATTTCATCATTGAGCTGCTCAGTACGGGCATCTACTTTTGCAGTCATTTGACCAATAGCTCGGGCCAATACGCCCACTTCGTCATTAGACTTATCTGGCAAGGTCACCTGTATATTGCGTTCACCAAATAACAAAGTTGCATTGGTAATGTAACGCAATGGCGCGACAATAGTGTGGGCGAAAAACCAGCCTACTAGCACCATTAAACCAATTACCACTGCAGCAGCAAGCAAGGCTTGTTTAGCCGCCATTTGTGACGCTGCGATAGTTTCCTCGTAATCGGCTATTTGCACCAAGTCCAAATACTCTTGATTGTTCGACGGCAGATACGGCAAGCGCTGAATACTTAGAATGTAAGAGCCAAACTTAACTACTTGCTCTGGTAGGTCTTTAACTGGGGAATTAATTAGCTGCTTGATGCGTTGGTACTCTGAGGCTTGAAAACTAGTAGACTGCCCCCTGCCATGCTCGCTTCGCCACAACCTCTCACCATTAATATCAAACACCAATAAAGGCCCGACGGTGGTTTCAGCATGCTGGCTAGAGCGATTTGATGAAGCCTGCTGCGATACTTTAAATAGGTCATCAAGGCGATACTCAAAAAGCCAAATAGCAGCAACGCCGCCATCGCTATGCTGCACGCTAGTTGCCAAATACCATACGCCATGGCTATTTTGTCTGATTGTTTGAGCATGCACTCTACCTGGCAACTTTTCTGCATCTAACAGCAATGCCTTAGGCAAGGTTTGACCAATTCGCTTTCCTACTGAAAGATACTCAAATTGTTGCCCTTGGCTAACCACAATTAGGTGAGCGGCCTGTAAGGCTTTTTCTCGTTTTAGTAACTGGCGAATGTCGCTGCTTAAACGAGAATGCCAGAAATCAGGTTCTAGATTTACGAATTGTTCGTTTACAAACTGCTGCTGTATAAAGCCATTAAGCAAGGATTGCTCAGCTAAGTGACTGAGTTCTTCATAGGCGTGTGATATTTCACGGTCTAAACGCTCAACTTGTATTGCATTTCGTAAACTGAGTTGCTGCTCACGCTCGCTTTCTAAACTGGCAACAAAAGAAAAATAAAAGATGAGATAAGTTACCGTGACCCCAGCCACCACCAGGCAGCCACTCAACAAAGTAACGTAGGTACTTATCGAGCTTTTACTGCGTTTAAACCACGAGCGCTGTTTCCCCCTCGCCCTTTCCATTAAACGAATCAGCCGATCTTCACGGCGTCGCTCCCGCTCCAAAGCAGTCACTGGCGCGGGCGCTCGTAATTCCAAATAGCTGGCAACGGCGACTACCAAGTAACTGCTGAGCTTAATTAACGACAGAGAAAATACCGCAAAGCTGTTTAGCCCTAAGTCTTCTGACACCGGCCAAAAGTACAAAACGAATTGAATGCACACACAAGCAAAAACGCCACACTCAAGCGTGCAATTTAACCAACGGCCACGCCAACCAAAATAAGCAATGGCAATGGCAAACACCGCTGTTACTAACAATTCCAACACAGAATGAAGATGGGCTAACGCTACCTGCATGAAGGGTAATGAAACAACATAGAGAAACGCGACACTTAGGAAAGAAAATATCACGCTGCCGATAGCCAGCACCGCTATACTCATTTTGCCGCCGTTAGCTAAGCGCTCATAACGGCTAAGTAATACCCCACAAATGAGTAACACAGCCGCTAAAAAGCCACGGGTAATCAGCCCAGACCAAACTGCTACTGTATTTGAAGATAAGGGCTGAACACTGAAAAACGAGGGATAGTTGAGAACAAAATAGCAAAGCTCTAAACCCGATACCGAGAAAAAGGCGGCGCCAAAAACCAACATCGTATAACTGTATTTTTTACGGTAAAAGCTGCGGCACATTAAACCAACAGAAAACGGCAGAATAATACTAAGAATCGCCACCACAATAGTGGCTAGCGGAGCCATTGAAGCTGAAGACTGGCGCCCCAAAAAAGCTAGGGCTACCACCAACACCAGCGAAAACAACAAGCCAATACTATGCCGCCACGCTAAATCTAGTTTGCGAAACATGCTGACGCTGGGTTTAGACATTACCTATATCCTTGGTAAAACATCCTAAAAGCTTTTTCGCTATTCAGCACTAACTTGAAACAACAAGCGAAACTAAGTGATGTTATAATAAACCCAGTATTATCAATAAGTACATGTCAAATTTACCAGCTAATGACCAGCTTCAAGTATTTAAACCAAGGGAAGTATATGCGTGTTTTTCTAATAATGGTGCTCAGCGGCAGCTTGTTGGCTTGCAGCGGCAACTACAGCTTTAACACCAATGTGGATAAAGAAAACTTTGAGAATTACTTGCCAGCCACCAGCGTAGAAATATACGACGACCAACAGATAGATCCGCTTCAAGCCGAGTATTTAGGCATAGTAGAAGGTGTAAGCTGCCAAGAGAAAGCCAACCAAGCGCCACCGCAACAAGTTGATGCGCGCAACAACCTTCGAGAGCAAGCAGCAAGCATAGGTGCCAATGTAGTCACAGTGCAACAATGCTACCCCATCGAAGAACCCGCAGCGTGCATTGCTATGCTGAGCTGTTTTGGCAAAGCATACCGAATAGAAAAGTAATGAACTTAAAACTATCCCCATTGGGCCTTATCCATTCCCCCTATCAAGAAAAGTTTTCTGTTCCTCGCCAGCCCGGCTTGGTGAGCGCAACAACCAGTAGTTTAGTATTCAACGCTGAATTTGCTAAGCCAGACTTACTTGATGAAGTGGAACAATTTAGCCACTTTTGGTTAGTGTTTGCCTTTCATCAAAATATTCAATCTGGCTGGAAGGCAAAAGTAAGACCGCCGCGTTTAGGTGGCAATAAAAAAGTAGGTGTATTGGCATCGCGTTCATCATTTCGACCGAATCATTTAGGTTTATCGCTACTCGAACTTAGTCACGTTGAGCGCAGCCCGAAAAAACTCGCCATGCATTTTAAAGGCGGCGATTTAGTCAACGGCACTCCAATATATGATGTAAAACCTTATTTGCCTTATGCCGATAGTATCCCTAATGCCCAGGCTGGTTATGCACAGCAAGCGCCCCAACACCAGCTGTTAGTGACATGGACAGACCAAGCCTTGCAACAAGCCCAGCAACTAAAGCTTGAGCAAACTCAACAGCTAGTGATAGAGCAAGTGCTAGCGCAAGATCCCCGCCCCGCTTATAAGCAAAACAAAACTGACGACCGAGAATATGGTGTGGCCTTGTATCAGTTCAATATCCGCTGGCGAATTATAGAAGTTAATAACAGTGAGCCACAGGTAGAAATTGTTTCGGTGACCCATGCAGCTTGACCCTCAGGACTATCAGCAACAGCACAAACAACGCCTAGCTTGGATGCCGTGGCTTTATTACCGCTTAAAAGCTAAACATCTGCAATGGGCCAAGCCTTGGCAGGATGATATACAACAGCGTTTGCAAGCCTTAGAAACGGTTCAAATTGGCGAAGATTGTTTTATTGCTCCCGATGCCAATATCTTTGCTGAACCCGGCCGTTTAGTTTCGCTGGGCGAAAGCTCGTTTGTTGCCGCCCAAAGCTTTTTACACGGCCCAATTACTATCGGCGAGCACGTAGCCATAAACCATGGTTGTTCTATCGACGGCGGGCAAAAAGGTGTATGTATTGGCAACAACAGCCGCATTGCCAATGGGGTTAAAATTTATGCCTTCAACCATGGTATGCACCCAGAGCAAGATATTTGGCGACAGAACAGCCAATCCAAAGGTGTCATTATTGGTGAAGATGTGTGGATTGGTGCTAACGCTTGCATTGTAGACGGCATCGAGATTGGCGACCATGCAGTTGTTGGTATGGGAGCTGTAGTCACTAAAAATGTGGCTAAATGGGCTATCGTTGCCGGTAACCCTGCAAAAATCATCGGCGACCGCCGTGACAAGGCCTGACAGAGCTAAATTAGCCTGTTACAATCGCCGCAATTTAATAGCTAAATGAAAGGACAGATATGCGTTCGAGCAAATATCTTCTGGCAACTCAGAAAGAAACCCCAAGCGATGCAGAGATTGTATCTCACCAGTTAATGCTGCGCGCTGGCATGGTAAGAAAACTAGCTTCAGGTTTATACACTTGGCTGCCCACTGGTTTGCGCGTTCTTTCAAAAGTAGAACAGATTGTTCGTGAAGAAATGAACGAAAGTGGTTCCATTGAAATCCACATGCCTACTGTTCAACCTTCAGACTTATGGCAAGAAACGGGGCGCTGGGACAAATTTGGCCCAGAGCTACTTCGCTTTAAAGACCGCCACTCTCGGGACTTTGTGCTAGGCCCAACCCACGAAGAAGTGGTAACCGAATTAGTTCGCAGAGAAGTAAACTCTTACAAGCAATTACCTTTGAACTTGTTCCAAATACAAGCGAAATTCCGAGACGAAGTTCGCCCTCGCTTCGGCGTTATGCGTTCTCGCGAATTCTTAATGAAAGACGCTTACTCTTTCCACTTGTCGGATGAATGTCTGCAAAACACCTACGATGAAATGTACGCAGCATACTGCCGCATATTTGAACGCTTAGGTTTAGAGTACCGCCCTGTATTAGCTGATACAGGTAGCATTGGCGGTAGTGTTTCTCACGAGTTCCACGTACTCGCCGAGTCTGGCGAAGATGCAATTGTATTCTCTGATAACAGCGAATACGCCGCTAACATTGAAAAAGCGGAAGCCCTAAGCCCAGCGGGTGAGCGCCCTGCGCCTAGCCAAGAGATGCAAGAAGTTGCTACGCCAAATGCTAAAACGATTGCTGAGCTAGTTGAACAGTTCGACCTTACGGTTGAACAAACCGTTAAAACTTTAATTGTAAAAGCCAGTGAAGAGTCAGAGCACTCACTTGTCGCTTTAATTTTGCGTGGTGACCACGAACTCAATGAAATTAAAGCAGAAAAGTTGCCAGAGATTGCTTCACCACTAGAGTTTGCTAGTGAAGAAGAAATTCGCGCAGCGGTTGGCGCAGGCCCTGGTTCCCTTGGACCTGTGAATCTTCCAATGCCGGTTATTGTCGATCGCGCTGCAGCCCATTGTAGCGACTTTGGCGCAGGTGCAAACGTTGATGACAAGCACTGCTTTGGCATCAACTGGGAGCGCGACGTAGCACTTGGCGAGATTGCCGATCTACGTAATGTTGTTGAAGGTGACCCAAGCCCTTGTGGTTCAGGTAACTTATCCATAAAACGCGGTATTGAAGTTGGCCATATCTTCCAACTGGGTGACGCCTACGCTAAATCAATGAACGCAGCTGTACTTAATGAGCAAGGTAAAAACCAAACCTTAACCATGGGTTGTTACGGTGTTGGCGTCTCTCGTATTGTTGCTGCAGCCATTGAGCAAAACAACGACAAATACGGTATTACTTGGCCAGATGCTATTGCCCCATTCAAGCTGGCGATTGTGCCAATGAACATGCATAAATCTCATCGTGTTCAAGAAGTGGCTAACAAGCTTTATGAAGAAGCCAAACAGCGCGGTATTGATGTGTTGTTCGATGACCGAAAAGAGCGCCCCGGCGTTATGTTTGCGGATATAGAGCTCATCGGTATTCCACACGTTATCGTGATTGGCGACCGTAGCCTAGACAAAGGTGTGATTGAATATAAGAACCGCCGCACTGGTGAGAAAATTGAAGTAGCTGTAGAGAACATCTTCGAACAATTTTAACGCGCACTGATTGAGTTTAAAAGCCGGCCTAAGCCGGCTTTTTTGTTTTTGGGAGTGTGATATCGCCAGCAAGCAAGGGTAAAACGCTATGCTAAGATATGATTATGAATCAAAAGGCTAGTACTAAAAACAAACCCAAAGTCGCTCTCGTACTTACTGGCGGCGGCGCGCGAGCCGCTTATCAAGTTGGGGTGTTAAAAGCGATTGCCGAGCAATACCCCAGAAACCATGCCAGTCCCTTTTCAATACTTTGTGGTACTTCTGCGGGTGCTATCAACGCAACCGCGCTAGGAGTTTATGCATCTTGCTTTCGACTAGGAGTAAAAAAGCTTGAATATATATGGCGTAACTTTAAATGTAAGCAGGTTTTTAGAACCGACGGTTTAGCCATAGCCAAGCAATTATCGTCGATGGTGTGCAAAAGCCTTCATGCAGACTATAACCAACAGCAAGGCTTTTCTTTACTCAATAACCAGCCCTTACAGGCCTTATTAAACGATTACCTCAACTACAAACGAATTGACCAAAATATTGCTACAGGCTATTTGCATGCCTTGTCGGTCACCGCCTCAAATTATCGAGATGGTCAGTCCCTATCATTTTTTCAAGCTAAGCAGCATCAACAAAACTGGCAGCGGGCGCGGCGACTTGGGCAAAAAACCCAAATACATACCAGCCACTTAATGGCTTCAACCGCTATTCCCCTTATATTTCCTGCGGAACAAGTGGGCCAAGATTATTATGGCGATGGCTCTATTCACCAGCTTTGTCCACTTAGCCCTGCAATACATCTAGGCGCCGACAAAATTTTAGCTATTCATCTAGAGCAACCACGCAAAGCTAATTGCGCGGTAGATTGTCCACCCCCCAATAGCGCAACGATTGCCGGTCATCTACTGGATTCGGTATTTTCAGATACCTTAAATTCTGATTTAGAGCGCTTACAGCGGATTAATCGAACCATTGAATTATTAACGCCGCAACAGCAACAACAATTAGATTTGCGCCCTATTCACTCTTTGAGTGTTAAACCCAACATCGATTTCGAACAAACGGCCCATAATCATTTTGCTATCCTGCCTCTTTCAGTTCGATTAATGTTGGCTACCTTAGGCATTAAAAAAGACAAGCCTTCGGCCATCACCAGCTTTTTAATGTTTGAACAAGATTACACTAACTATTTGATTAGAGAGGGATACCAAAACACTCTGCAGCAAATTGACAAAATTTTGGCTTTTTTGGAAGATTAGCTGGCCTACAAATTGCTTTACTCTTAATTAGCGGCGTTTTTTGACGCTAAACGGCAAGATTAGAAAAGAGTAAAGTAAGTATGGATTCTCTACAATTAGCGCAGAACAACATTGTAAGCCCAAGAAAAATATCACATTTTTCTAACGACACTAAACTTAGTGCCGTTCAGAAACTGAGTATTCTTGAGTCTTTGCAAGAAAGCTTGCAGCTAGATGACTTACTGCAAAACTTTGCCGCTATGGCAACTAACTACGTTGAGTTTTCTGCAATGCGTTTGGTTAGCGACAGCCTGCAAACCGAAGTCAGCCTTTTTGAAGGCCAACGTTATTACCGCAGTTTTAATCTCAATAATAAAAACCAACCGTTAGCGATTATTACCTTTACTAGAGACACACCGTTTCAGCGTAACGAAATTCATCAACTTCGCCAGCTAACTCAATTGCTACAGGCTCCATTAAAACATGCCCTGCAGATAGCTCGTTTGCAAGAACGGGTTCGCAATGACTACTTAACCGGCATAGGCAATCGCGCTCATTTTGATGAGTCTTTGCATACATCTATCGAACAGCAAACCCGTCAAAGCCAGCAACAAGGTGGCTTAGTATTAATGCTGTTAGACTTGAACAAGTTTAAACAAGTGAATGATTCGCTCGGCCATCCTGTTGGCGACCAAGTACTAATCGGCTTTGCCAAAATACTCGAATCAGTCATTAGAAGCGGCGATCAAGCATTTCGTGTCGGTGGCGATGAGTTCGCCATGTTATTGCGCCCAGCCACCGAGTACTCGGCGCAAAAAGTGATTAAACGCTTACATGCCAAACTTGAAGAATCACCACTGCTAGCGCAATACGATATTTCTGCCAGTATTGGTGTAAGTGCATGGACCCCTGGCAGCAATAGCGAGAGCCTCATACAAAGCGCAGACGAGCAGCTTTACGCTAACAAGTCGGCAACCAGTTAAGAGCAATGCCCTTGTTATGAGGGCATAGGTAATCTTTCTGAATATAAATGTTTGATATCGCAACTAGAACCTCATCATAAAACACAAAAGGCACGCGATTTCGCTGCCATGGTGGCAACTTTCTTTCTTGTAATAGCTTCTTGATGCTTCTACTGCCCAAACGCCCGGCAGCACTAAACTCTTTTTGCTCTAGTTGAGCTCTAAATTTAACACTAACTTGCTGACTGCCAGATGGCGGCAACAATTTGCCACCATCTAGCCAAGCTAGTTGACTACAGTTAGGCAAGGTTAAAATTGGCGAGCTGGCAAGGTTCCAGTCGGTCACCAGCTCGGACTCTAGCAATTCTGCTTTTCGCACTAAATACAAACAAGCTTGAAAGCGACGACACTGTCCTTCGGCAAGGGTAACGGCTACTTTGGCATCTTGTTGCGCAGAAGCTTGAATCAGGATCTGCTCTAATTGTGCTTGGCTCGGATAAGCCCAGCCCATAAGTTTTAACCAGTAACGCAGCACGTTCCTTTGGCGCTTTGCAGAAAGCAGCAACAGATTCTTACAACACAGCGATTGCTCGCGCTTAAGGGTTTGATAGTCAGATTCAGCCAGTTCTTCTAACAACTCTACCGACTCTTGCAGCAGTTGCACGCTTCGCTGAGTGGATGCTAGCCATTGAGGCCAGCGCTCTGTTAGCTCTGGCAATACCTTATGGCGTAAAAAGTTACGATCAAACTCTAAAGACTGATTGCTTGGATCTTCTATCCAACTGAGTTGTTGCTGGCGAGCGTAGCCTTCCAGCTCTGCTCGTGTAGCCGATAATAAAGGCCTTAACAAACACCCTGCAGCAAAACTGCGCATGGGCGGCATTGCGGCTAGCCCTTGCAAGCCACTACCCCGTTTAAGCGCCAACATAAAGGTTTCGAACTGGTCGTCGGCATGGTGTCCGGTAAGCAAGCAGCTATTAGCATCAATATACTTGGCTAAGGCTTGATAGCGCTTTTCTCGCGCCACCGCTTCAAGACTAGTGCGCGCCCCAACTTCAACGTCAACCACCTCAGCCACAAAGCTTAGTCCTAGCTCTTCTGCTTGTTGCTGACAGCTAAGTTGCCAGCTGTTTGCTTGAGTTTGCAAGCCATGATTTATATGCACAACCAGCAAGTCTAATTGCGGATGAGATTTATGATACTGGGCAGCCAAGTGCAATAATACGCTTGAATCTAAGCCACCACTAAGGGCAATAACAATACGTTGAGTTGTTGAAGGAAGTGAATTTAAGGAGTTTGAAAAGCGAGATTGAAGGGACAAAGTAACCTCTTAGTAGGGCATTGGAACGGAGCCAATGCCCTGAGCTGTTTAGCAATATCCGTAAGACATTAAGCGCTGATAACGCTGCTCTAACAAGGTGTCAGTGTCTAGGGCTGTTAAACTTTCTAAATCACTCAATAGCTTAGCTTTAAGATTCAGAGCCATTGCTGCTACGTCACGATGCGCACCGCCTAGAGGCTCCGGCACGATGTCATTGATTAAGTCGAGTTCTTTAAGGCGCTCGGAAGTAATGCCCATTGCATCTGCAGCAACTGGGGCTTTATCGGCACTCTTCCACAAAATCGATGCACAACCTTCTGGAGAAATCACCGAATAAGTGCTGTATTGAAGCATGTTAACGCGGTCACCCACGCCAATCGCTAACGCACCACCAGAACCGCCCTCACCAATAACGGTACAAATGGTTGGCACTTTTAAGCCAGCCATAACCAATAGGTTTTTGGCAATAGCTTCACTTTGTCCACGCTCTTCTGCGCCCACGCCTGGGTATGCGCCAGGAGTATCGATAAAGGTGATAATTGGCATGTTGAAACGCTCAGCCATTTCCATCAATCGCAGTGCTTTACGGTAGCCTTCTGGTTTTGGCATGCCAAAGTTACGGCGGATTTTTTCTTTGGTTTCGCGACCTTTTTGCTGGCCAATAATCATCACTGGTTTGCCATCTAATCGCGCCATACCACCAATAATCGCTTCATCATTTGCGTAAGCTCGGTCACCGGCTAATTCATCAAAGTCAGTGAATATGTGCTCGATATAGTCTAATACATAGGGGCGATTAGGATGACGCGCTAGCTGCGCAACTTGCCAAGCACCTAAGTCTGAGAATATTTTTTGGGTTAAATCATTTTGCTTTTGTTGCAAACGAGAGATTTCTTCCTGTAAATCTACATCTACGCCAGATTCTTCATTTACAATGCGCAACTCTTCAATTTGCGCTTGCAGCTCAGCAATCGGCTGCTCAAACTCTAGAAAATTCGGATTCATATAATCTTTTTCTTAATTAAATTCTAGGGTGACTTGCTGTTGTCCCAGCAGTTGGGTCAACGCCTCTATTAAATCTTCACTCGGCGTAATTCGCCAATCGGTGCCTAAGCTTAACATGCCACTGGCATTATCGCCCTCATAACTTATTGCTATTGGGCAGGTTCCCGCTCGATACGGCTCTAACACTTCGTAAAATCTTTGCCAGAACAACTCATCTAGCTGGTCACGACACATCCGTAAACGCAGTTTTTTCATCCAACGTTCACGAGCCATCGACAAATCCATGACTTCACGAGCAGTCATTTTAATGCCTCCGGAGAAATCATCAACGCTGACCTCTCCTTGAATCACCAACATGCGATCTTTTTCTAACAATTCTTGGTAAGTATCGAAGGCTTCACTAAAGAACATCACATCTAAACGGGCACTGCGATCATCCAGTTGAATGATACCCATTTTAGAACCGCGCTTAGTGAGCATTACTCGTGTAGAAAGCACTAGGCCTGCTACCGTTGAGGTGGTACCGCGGCCGGTAGGGCGAATGTCCACCAAGCGGCCAGTAGTGTATTGGCGAAACTCTTTTAAGTAGCGGTTAACCGGGTGACCAGTTAGGTATAGACCAAGGGTTTCTTTTTCCCCTTCTAACCAGACTTTTTCTGTCAAAACCGGTTCATCAATAAATTCTGGACGCTCATCCTCTTCTTCGGCAATAATGCCAAATAAGTCTTCTTGACCACGGGCAGAGGCTTTTGCATGTTGTGAAGCGGCTTGCATAGCCGTTGGTAAAGTTACCATCATTGCTGCGCGGTGCGGGCCTAGTTTGTCCATGGCTCCGGCCATGATTAGTTTCTCAATCACCCTTTTATTGATTTTCTTGAGATCTAGGCGACAACAAAAATCAAAGAGGTCGATAAATGGGCCACTTTGTCTGGCCTCTAAAATGGCATCAATAGGGCCTTCACCTACGCCTTTAATCGCACCAATACCATAAACAATTTCTTCATCGGCATTCACCGAGAACTTGAACAAACCGGTGTTTACATCTGGTGGGACCAGCTTCAACCCCATGTTGTTACATTCATCTACCAATGTAACAATTTTATCGGTGTTATCCATATCGGCCGACATCACGGCGGCCATGAAGTAGGAAGGATAATGTGCCTTCATCCACAGCGTTTGATAAGAAACTAAGGCATAAGCAGCTGAGTGAGACTTGTTAAAACCATAGCCAGCGAATTTCTCTACCAAGTCAAAGATCTTCATGGACAGTTCGCCATCGACCCCATTCTTAATAGAGCCTTCTTCAAATACCGCCCGCTGCTTGGCCATTTCTTCAGGTTTTTTCTTACCCATAGCCCGGCGCAGCATATCAGCGCCACCCAGGGTGTAGCCTGCTAATACCTGAGCAATCTGCATTACCTGTTCTTGGTAAAGAATAATACCGTAGGTCGGCTCTAAAATAGGTTGCAGGCTGTCGTGTTGCCAAGTTTCATCAGGGTACGAAATTGCTTCTCGACCATGTTTACGCTCGATAAAGTTATCTACCATGCCCGATTGCAGCGGACCCGGTCTGAACAACGCTACAAGTGCGATCATATCCTCAAAACAGTCTGGCTTAAGACGCTTGATCAAGTCCTTCATACCGCGAGATTCCAGCTGGAATACCGCGGTAGTTTTGCAGTCTTGCAATAATCTAAATGATTTTTGGTCAGTGGTAGAAATTGCCGCAATATCGATCGGCTGCTCACCCTTGGCTTCTAGCACAGGGTTAAGCATATCCAAGGCCCATTGAATGATGGTAAGAGTACGCAGGCCTAAGAAATCAAACTTTACTAAGCCGGCATATTCAACATCATTTTTATCAAACTGAGTAACCGGGTTTTTACCTTCTGCATCACAATATAGCGGTGCAAAGTCGGTAATGGTAGTGGGCGAAATAACGACACCACCGGCGTGTTTACCGGCGTTTCGGGTAACCCCTTCAAGTACTCGAGCCATGTCTATCAACTCGCGAACTTCTTGGTCTCCGTTATAAAGCTCTGGTAAACGAGGTTCAGCTTCAAAGGCTTTTTCCAGCGTCATACCCGGGTCTGGCGGAATGAGCTTCGAAATACGGTCGACAAAACCAAAAGGATGACCAAGCACACGGCCCACGTCGCGCACCACCGCCTTAGCGGCCATGGTACCAAAGGTGATAATCTGCGATACCGCATCACGGCCGTAAAGCTCGGCAACGTGGTCGATAACCTCATCACGACGGTCCATGCAAAAATCGACATCAAAATCGGGCATAGATACCCGTTCAGGGTTCAAGAAGCGCTCAAACAGCAAGTCGAATTCAAGCGGGTCTAGATCGGTAATTTTTTGAGCATAGGCAACTAAAGACCCTGCACCAGAACCACGACCTGGGCCAACGGGGATATTGTTGTCCTTACTCCACTGGATGAACTCCATCACAATAAGGAAGTAACCAGGGAAACCCATTTGGTTAATTACGTCAAGTTCGATTTGCAAGCGTTCGTCGTACTCAGGGCGACGCTTAGCACGCTCTTCAGGATCGGGAAATAAAAACTCTAAGCGCTCTTCTAATCCATCCCAAGATACTTTACAGAAGAACTCTTCAATGGGTAGACCTTCAGTAGGAAAGTCAGGCAAAAAGTACTCACCTAAGCGTACAGTTACGTTACAACGTTTGGCAATTTCTACTGAGTTTTGCAGAGCCTCTGGGATATCGGCAAACAGTTCCAGCATTTCTTGCTCACTGCGCAAGTACTGTTGGGGACTATACTTTTTGGGCCGGCGGCTATCATCAATGGCAAAACCATCATGAATTGCTACCCTCACCTCATGAGGCTGAAACTGGTCAGGCTCTAAAAATACCACTTCATTGGTAGCAACTACCGGCAGCTGGTGTTCGCCAGCTAAGGTCACCGCCATATGCAGGTAGTTTTCTTCATCTGGACGACCAGTGCGAATCAGTTCTAAGAAATAGTTATTTGGAAAATGTTGCTGATAAAAAGCCAAACTACTTTCAACCAACTCATGATTTCCCTTGAGTAAGGCGATACCTACATCGCCTTGGCGTGCTCCTGATAGAACAATAAGCCCTTCGGCGTGCTCGCTTAGCCATTGCCTATCAATTACCGGCTTGCCCTGCAGTTGCCCTCTGAGGTAGGCACGCGAAATGAGCATGGTTAAGTTTTGATAGCCCTGGTTATCACTGGCCAGCAGCGTTAAGCGAAATTGAGTTTCACCCAACTCTTCAGACTGCACATAAAAATCACAGCCCACAATCGGCTTTATCCCCTGATTATGGGCTTCACCGTAAAACTTCACCAAGCCACAAAAGTTGGTTTGATCGGTTAAGGCGATGGCCGGCATGTTTAGCTCGGCAGCTTTGGCCACTATCGGTTTAACTTTTTTAAGGCCGTCCATCATCGAAAAGTCCGAGTGGACCCGAAGATGAATAAAAGATGGGCTTGGTACTGGTGCAGATTCAGACAAAACTACAGCTCTCCTAAAACCCGTTGTACCGGTTTAAAACTACGGCGATGCTCGGCAATTGCACCATGTTTTTCTAGCATTTCCAAATGCAAGGCTGTGGGATAGCCTTTGTGTTTAGCAAACTGATATTCTGGATAGCGGGCATCGAGCTCGACCATTTCTTGGTCTCGCGCCACTTTTGCGATAATAGACGCGGCGCTAATCTCGGCTACCAAACCATCACCTTTAATTACCGCTTGGCAGGGAATATTTAGTTGAGGCTCTCGATTACCATCGATCAAAGCAAACTCAGGAGTAACGCTCAAGGCCGCAACGGCTCTAGACATCGCCAGCATGGTTGCATGCAAAATGTTTAGCTCATCTATTTCTTGCGGAGTTGCTCGCCCTATCGCCCAGGCGATGGCATGTTTCTTTATCTCTTCGGCGAGAGGCAATCGTTTTTTCTCGGAGAGCTTTTTAGAATCGTTTAATCCGGTAATAGGCTGCTTAGGATCAAGGATGACCGCTGCGGTTACCACGTCACCCACTAAGGGACCACGCCCTACTTCATCAACGCCAGCGAAAACAGAATAACCAGAAGGATAAACAAAAGGCGTCATGACAACTCCAGAAACGCGTGTAAGGAAAACTAACTATTTATTACTTCAATAACCGCTTGCGCTGCTTTTTGGTCAGCATCACAACGGATTTGCTGGTGTAACTCAGTAAACTTATCAATAAGCTTGCTGTTGTCGCTTTTAAGCAGGCGGCTTAGCTCAGCTACAATGTTGTCGCTGGTGCAATCTTCTTGCACATATTCTTGTACGATCATTTTGTCGGCAAGTAAGTTAGGCAAGGCGGCAAATTTGGCATTAACAATTAGCTTTGCAATTCGATAAGTCAAAGGCTTGAATCGATAAGCAACCACCATAGGCCGTTTTACTAACATCGCTTCTAGCGTTGCCGTACCAGAAGCTAATAAAATAGCGTCTGCAGCTGTCATTACGGTGCGAGCTTGTCCGTCTACCACTTTAATATCTAGCTCTGGAGCATGTTCACTGACTAGAGCTTCAAATTGTTCTCGACGACGTTGATTCACTAATGGAGCAACTAGCTGTAAATCAGGATATTGCTTAAGTAGTTTTTTGGCTGATTCAAGAAACACGGGTGTAAGTAAACCTACTTCAGCATTTCGACTACCAGGCAAAATAGCCAGCACTTTTCTGGTGCAATCTAAGCCCAACTGTTCGATAGCCGGGAGCTGTGGGCTATGCATAGGAACTTGATCTGCCAGTGTATGGCCAACGAACTCACAAGGTACCTCAAAACGGTCATAGAAGGCTTTTTCAAACGGCAAGAAAACCAGAATTTTATTGCAGCCTTCTTTAATTTTAAAAACGCGCTTTTGCTTCCATGCCCAAACCGAGGGGCTCACGTAATGAACGGTCTTAACTCCCTTGGCGTGCAGTTTATGTTCTAAACCTAAGTTAAAATCTGGCGCATCAATACCAATATAAATATCTGGAGGAGATTGAGTATATTGTTGGAGCAGTTGTTTGCGGATTTTTAAAATACGCGGCAAGCGCCCTAGCACTTCCACTAGGCCCATTACCGACAGTTCTTCCATATCAAACAAGGCCTCACAGCCTTGTTCTTGCATTAACGGACCAGCAATGCCGGAAAAGCGCGCATTGGGGTATTGCTGTTTAAGCGCAGAGATTAATCCGGCACCTAAAATATCGCCGGAGACTTCCCCGGCGACAATAGCGATATGTAAATCCGCTTGGGCCATTAGCGAACGATGCCTCGACCGTTTTCTTTTAGAAAATCAGCAAACAGCTTAACCTCCGGATATTGCTCAGCAGACAACTCTATCTGACTTAGCGCTTCCTCTAAGGTATTTCCACTACGGTATAGCGTTTTGTAGGCTTGGCGAATTGCCTTAATAGCATCTTTACTGAAGCCTCTGCGTAACAAACCTTCAGTATTCACCGCTACTGGACGAGCATAGTTACCGACAGCCATCACATAAGGAGGAACATCTTTATTTACTGCCGCACAGCCACCAACAAAGGCATAAGAACCAACTTTACCAAACTGATGAATAGCCGCTTGGCCACCAAAAATTACGTTATCACCAATAGTTACATGACCAGCCAATGTGGCATTGTTAGCAAAAATACAACCATTACCTACAACACAGTCGTGAGCAACGTGAGCATTAATCATAAACAAGCAGTTGCTACCAATTTTGGTAAGACCTTGATCTTGGGTGGTGCCTCGATGAATCGTCACACTTTCGCGGATAGTATTGTTGTCACCAATTTCTAAATAGGTGTCTTCACCGGCATATTTTAAATCTTGGCAGTCTTCGCCCACCGAAGCGAATTGAAAAATACGGTTATTATTACCGATTTTAGAATGGCCCTTAATCACAACATGTGAAGCGATTTGACAATTTTCACCAATTTCAACTTCACCGCGAATAATGGTAAAGGCACCCACTGTGGTATTGGCACCAATTTTTACATTGCCTTCGATAATGGCGCTTGGATGTATACTTGCAGTGCTATCTATCATACTCAGCTCCACTTATTTGTAGGCCCTACGTGCGCACATTATTTCGCCGCTACATACCACTTCGCCCTCAACTTTGGCGACACAGCTAAATTTGCCGATGCCACGACGATCGCGCAATAATTCAACTTCAAGGTGCAATACGTCACCAGGTCCAACCGGCTTTTTGAAGCGGGCATTATCAATACCAGCAAAATAGTAAAGCTCGTTATCAGCTGGCTTAGTAGTAGATTTAAACGCTAAGATCCCAGTACATTGGGCCAATGCTTCAAGAATCAACACACCGGGGAAAACCGGCTGCTGAGGAAAGTGGCCAGTAAAAAACGGTTCGTTAAACGTTACATTTTTAATGGCGTGTAGCGTTTTACCTTCTTCAAAATCCAATACCCGATCTACCAACAAAAATGGGTAGCGGTGAGGCAATAGCTCCATGATATCTTGAATTTCTAAGCGGTTAAGTTGTTTAGTCAAAATCTGTTCCTAATTTAGTCAGCTTCAGCGCTGTTTTTGCGCTCTAAGCTTACAATGCGTTTATGCATCTCATCGATTTGAGATAGGCGAGCCATCGACTTTCGCCATTGTCGATTAGCTTGGGTAGGCATGCCGGAAGAATACGTTCCAGGTTCACGAATTGATTTAGTGACCATAGAATAACCGGTGATAGTCACTTGGTCGCATACCTCGATGTGACCATTAATGCCAACACCACCACCTATAATGCAGTACCTACCAATACTTGTGCTACCTGCAATGCCGGTTGTACCAGCGATGGCTGTTCCGGTGCCAATAGTCACGTTGTGAGCAATATGTACTTGGTTATCGATAATCACGTTGGAAGCAATTTCAGTATTATCCAGTGCGCCACGGTCTATCGCAACCGAAGCGCCGATTTCAACTTTGTCGCCAATAATCACTGTGCCCAATTGCGGTATTTTCACCCATTGGCCTTGCTTATTGGCATAACCAAAACCGTCACAACCGATCACGGTATTACTTTGAATTAAGCACTGTTGGCCGATTTGAACTTCGTGGTAGATGCTGCAATTGGCCCACAGTTTTGTATTTGCGCCAATCTTGGCATTTTTGCCAATAAAGCAACCTGCTCCTATTTGAGCTCCATTGCCTAAAACAGCACCGCTTTCGATAACTGCATTCGCACCAATAGATACGCTATCCCCTATTCTAGCGCCATCTTCGATAACAGCAGATGGGTGAATACTGCTTGCGCAAGCTGGAGTGGTATCTAGTAATTGCGCTAATTGAGCGTAACTCACATAAGGGTCTTCGCTAATTAGGGCATTACCTGGAAAAGCATCGGCATAACTTTTCGACAAAATAAGCGCGCCAGCTTTGCTAGTGGCCAGCAAAGGTTTGTACTTTGCGTTAGTTAAAAAGCTTATTTCTTGCGCCCCGGCTTTTTCAAAGGGAGCAATATTAGCAATAACTAGCTCGGGATCACCCTGAAGGGTAAGCCCGAGTTGCTCAGCGATTTGGCCAAGGCTTAGTGTCATAGCTACTTACTCTTACTCACTTGTTGAACAACCTGTTTGGTAATATCCAAAGAGTCAGATGCATACGCTGTCGCATCTAAAGGCAATACTAAATCGTAGCCCTGTGCTTTAGATACTTCAACAACCGCGTCTTGAACTTTTACCATTAATTTTTGTTGCTCTTCAGCACCACGACGGCGTTGGTCTTCTTCTAAGTTCTTACGCTTAAGTTTGTATTCAGCCTGCATAGTTTCAAGCTGACGGGTAATTTTAGTCACTTCCTGCTGACCTAGCAGCTCTCCATCTTTTTCGCGCTTGTCATAAAGACGCTGCATTTCAGCTTCCAAGCCACGAACTTCCTGCACGCGCACTTCAAATTCGTCTTTTAAGGTTTTTTGCAGAGTGTCACGCTGAGGCAGTTGCTGAAAAACTTCAGCAATATTAATCACAGCAATTTTTGTATCAGCTAGTGCACTAAAACTTGGGGTTACGATAGTTGCAGCAAGGGCTACAGCAGCAATAAGTTTTTTCAAAAGATTTACTCCTAAAATCAAAAGTTAAAAAGTTTGGCCAATATTAAATGAGAAGGTTTCTGAACGGTCCCCTTCGTAACTCTTTATTGGCTTAGCTAGCGAGAATACCAGAGGTCCCATTGGAGAGAGCCATTGAACAGACACACCAACTGAAACGCGAATTCGGTCCGGTGATGAATAATCACCAAAACGGTCACAATATCTAATACATTGCATTTGACTATACCGTTCATAATCAAACTCGGTATCCCAAACCGTACCAAAATCCATAAACGCAGTGGTACGAACTTGACGAATGTAGGCTTCATCAAGAAATGGAGTTGGGAAGATAAGCTCTGCTGAACCTACTGCCAAGGCGTTTCCGCCCACCGAATCATCTGATGCAGTGACGTACGAGCTGCCGTTATTATCCACTAAATAAAGCGCACGAGGTCCCACTGTATTTGAACGGAACCCTCTTAAAGAGGAGTAACCGCCGGCATAAAAGTTTTCGAAGAAAGGCAAAATTTGATCGTTACCTTCAATTTGCCCATAACCATTACCGTAGCCAACTTTACCGCGCACCGCGAAGGCCCAGTCGTGGTTAGTAGTAATAGGGAAGAAATGACGTGTATCAAAGCTCATTTTAAAATACTGAACGTCAGAACCAGGAATGGTTATCTTTGTATCGAATTTCTGCGAAGAACCTGCCGTTGGCATGGAACCGTTATTTAAAGTATTACGACTCCAACCCAAGGTAGTATCTAAGGAGCCAAAGGTTAATGAACCATCATCATTTCGGTGCGGGGCGTAAATATCCCAAAATTGTTGGATCTGCGCATAAGCATTTAACTGGGAAATCTTGTTTTGCTCTAAACCTAAGCTGGCACTTAAGCGGTTGTATTCATTAACCGGAAAGCCTAGAGTGCCGCGCAAACCGATAGTTTCATTGTTGTAGTCAACAATATCGGCTTTGGATGCTTCAAAGTCGGTGTAGTAGAAACGACCACCAAAACTAACACCATCTTTAGTAAAATAAGGGTCAGTAAAGTTCACATCAAAGTTCTTAGAGTATTTGTTAGTACTTACGTTAATACCCGCTCGGTTACCTGTGCCCAAAAAGTTATCCTGCTGCACGCCAGCAGACAGGCTTAAACCAGATTCAGTACCGAAGCCTACACCAGCATTAAACGAACCCGAAGGCTGCTCTTTAACCGCAAAGTTCACATCCACTTGGTCATCGGAGCCTGGAATTTTCACCGTCTCAACATCAACGGTTTCAAAGAAACCTAAACGGCTTAAACGCGCTCTAGATTGCTCAACCAAACGGCTTGATAACCAAGTACCTTCCATTTGACGCATTTCACGACGAAGTACTTCATCTTTAGTGATGGTATTGCCACTCACGTTAATTCGACGAACGTAAACACGGCTACCTGGGTCTATATTGATGTTAAGAACGACAGTTTTATCTTCATCGTTAATTACTGGGAAAACATTAACCTGAGGATAAGCGTAGCCGTAGCGACCCAAGAACTTAGATAGCAACTCTTCAGTTTTAGTCACTTCGGCTCCGCTATAGGTGTCGCCTTGATTAATGCTCACCAAGCCATTTAACTCTGCGCTCTTATCTAGCAGGTTACCGGCCAACTCGACTTTCTCTACTTTGTAGATTTCGCCTTCGTCAACATTAATGGTAATGTAAATGCCTTTCTTATCGGGCGTTAAAGCGACTTGGGTAGAGTCAACTTTAAAGCGAATATAACCGCGGTCATAATAAAAGCTATTAATGGTTTCTAAGTCACCCGCTAGCTTTTGCTTTTGATACTTTTGGTCAGCTAATACATTCCACCAAGGCGCGCTGTCGGTGAGCGACATACGTTTAATTAGCTCACCAGAAGAAAACTTTTGGTTACCAATAATGTTAATTTGTTCAATTTCCGCAGACAAACCTTCTTGGAAGTTAAACTTCAAATCAACTCGGTTACGCGGCAAGGGCGTAACAATCGCTTTAACGCGCGCACTGTACTTACCAACGCTGTAATAAAAGTCTTCAAGACTTTTTTCAATATTGCGAAGGTTAGTTTTATCTAAAGGCTCACCAATTTTGATACCCGATGAACGCAAAGACTCTTCAAGCTGTTCTGTTTTGATGTCCTTGTTGCCGGAGTATTCAATATTACTAACGGTAGGTCTTTCAAGAACTTTGAATACCAATGCATCGCCGTCGCGGAAAACTTGCACGTCCTCGAAATTGCCACTGCGATACAAGCGCTTAATACTGTCACTAACTTGAGAGCTTTCCACCTCGTCGCCGATTCGTAAAGGAATTTGCAACAACGCCGCACCCAAAGATACCCGTTGTAATCCCTCGATCCGAATATCTGCAACAGTAAACGCCGAATTTCCAGCGGCGAGAGTCGTTCCGGAGATGCAGGCTAGTAAAAGTCCAACAACCAACTGCTTTTTGAACATAAGAAAAAAGAACGTCCTATTTAATTGTTATAAGCGCATAAAATCATTAAAAATAGCAAGACTCATCAAAGCCATCACTAACACTGCGCCAATCCTAAATCCAATTTCCTGCACACGCTCTGACACGGGTTTACCAGTAATGCCCTCAATGGCAAAAAATACCAGATGACCACCATCTAGCACTGGCAAGGGAAACAAATTAATAATGCCTAAGTTGATACTTACCAAGGCAACAAAACCTAAAAAATACACCAAGCCGTAGTCGGCAGTAGCTCCAGCACCTTTAGCGATAGATATTGGACCGCTAAGGTTATCTAATGAAACCACGCCTGTCACCAATTTACCGATCATAGATACGGTCAATTTGCTTAAATGCCAAGTTCGTTCGAGAGATTTACCAAACGCATCAAAAACGCCGTAATGCAAATCAATTCTATATTTTTCTGGAAACTCGGAGACTTCAGGTGCCAAACCTACATAGCCACTTTCTTTTCCTTGGTACTCTCTAGCTTCCGGAGTCATAGTTAGCTGTACTGAGCGACCCAAACGCTCCACATCAACAACAATTGGCTGATGCGGCCTTGCTTGAACATAAGTAACAAAATCTTGCCAAGCAGCCAGTTCAACGCCATCAAGCGCCAAGAGTTTATCACCTTCTAACAAGCCAGCTTCTGCGGCGGGCTTACCATCAACTACTTTAGCCACACTCATCGAGATAGTCGGGCTAAATGGCTGCAAGCCTATACTAATAATTGGGCTTTGCTGCTCACTGTCTAATTGCCATTGGCGGATGTCTAAATATGCTATTTGAGTTTGTTGGGTTTCGGTGTCTTGCACTTCGACAGCCATGGACTCATTGCCTAGCTGACTCACTAAGGCTAAATTAACGCTTTCCCAATCAAGCGTTTGTTGGCCGTCAATCATGATAATTTCGTGACCCGCTCTAAGCCCTGCTTGCTCTGCAATACTGTTAGGTGCAACACCACCAAGAACCGGTTTCACTGACGGCACACCAATAACAAACATTAACCAGAAGGCCAATATAGCCAACAAGAAGTTCGCAATAGGACCAGCCGCAACAACTGCACTGCGCTGAACCAATGTTTTATTGTTAAAAGCTTGAGAACGAAGCTCGGCAGGCACTTCAGCAACTCGTTCATCGAGCATTTTTACGTAGCCACCGAGTGGAATCATTGCCACGACATATTCAGTACCATCTTTGGCTGTTTTACGCCAAAGAGCTTTACCAAAACCTATTGAGAAACGCTCGACTTTAACACCACAACGGCGGGCAACCCAAAAGTGGCCAAACTCATGAACCGTTACCAAGATGCCCAAGGCAATAATAAAAAAGCTGGTGTTCCAAATCACTTCGTTCATGCACAGATCCTTTTAACCGCTGCATCAGCATGCATTCGCGCCCTTTGGTCGACCTCTAGTAAAACTGAAAGTTCAGTTTCGGCGCCCATATAACTTTGTTTATCCAAGCAAGTGGCGACAACTTCGGCAATCTGGGTGAATTTTATTCGTTCTGCCAAAAAAGCTTCCACGGCAACTTCGTTAGCAGCGTTTAAGCAAGTGGTTGCGGTTTGGCTTTCGTAACAGGCATCGATAGCTAGTTTCAAACAAGGGTATTTAGCGTAATCGGGTGGAATAAAGCTTAGTTCGCCGATGCTGAAAAAATCTAAGGCTTCTACCCCAGAAACTTGCCGTTGTGGGTACGCCATTACATGGGCAATTGGCGTAGCCATATCAGGTTGACCCATTTGCGCCAACACCGAACCATCGCAGTACTGCACCATAGAATGAATAATTGACTGGGGGTGAATAATTACGTCTATTTGATTAGGCTGAGTATTAAATAAGCGTTTAGCTTCTATGTACTCTAAACCTTTGTTCATCATGGTGGCAGAATCGACAGAAATTTTTTGCCCCATCGACCAATTAGGGTGGGCGCAAGCCTGTGCCGGGGTAACCGAAGACAAGCTGTCTAAGTCATTGTATCTGAAAGGCCCGCCTGAACCAGTAAGTAAAATTTTGCTTACGCCAGCGTTAGACAAATCACAATAACCAAGCTGCTGTTGCACTTGTTCCGGCATGCATTGAAATATAGCATTGTGCTCACTGTCGACCGGTAGAATTTGAGCACCGCTTTTTCTGGCAGCTTCCATGAAGATAGCGCCACTCATTACCAAGGCTTCTTTATTGGCCAACAACACGGTTTTACCCGCCTCTACTGCGGCCAAGGTCGGCAGCAAACCAGCAGCACCAACAATGGCAGCCATCACCAACTCAACTTCAGAGGCCTTCACGAGCTCAGCTATAGCCTTGTCACCACTAGGCACTTCTACCTTAAGAGATTCGGCTTTAATCGCTTCTCGTAGTTTGTGATTACTAGCTTCGTCGGCCATTAACGCGTATTGAGGCGAGAACTCGCGGCAAATGTCCAACATAGTGGCGAGATTTTTACCACCAGTCACACCAAATAAAGAAAAGCTCTGAGGATTTTCGCGGATGACTTTAAGGGTACTACTACCAATCGACCCAGTAGCGCCAAGAATAACCAATTGCTTGCTCATCAAGGACTACATCCAATGAAGGAAGAAAAAAGCAAATACCGGCATCGCTGCGGTCATGCTATCTATTCGGTCAAGCAAACCACCATGACCAGGAAGCAAACTACCGCTGTCTTTTATACCAGCTTGTCGCTTAAACATACTTTCAACTAAATCGCCCACCACCGAGGCTAGAACGGTAAAGCCACTGGCAATCACTAATACCCACTCTTTACCTTCAGGTATGTCTAAGAAGATAAATGCGCCAACCGTAACCAAAGCCGCGACGGCCAAACCACCTAACAAACCTTCAATGGTTTTCTTCGGGCTAACGTTTTTAGCCAACTTGCGTTTGCCAAAACGCTTACCAGCAAAGTAAGCCCCAGTATCTGCCGCCCAAACTAGCAAAAGTACATACAGCACCCAAGCACCACCAACAGCTGGATTACCTGGGTCAACAGAGCGCAAAAAGACGAGTGACCAAAAGAATGGAAGTAGCACTACAAGCCCAACCAGCAACTTAAATGCGCTGCTGTTGTGCCAAAATGTCGCCGAATGAGGGTAACGCGAAAGCAAATATAAACTGCTTAGCCAAGCTGCGACAGCAAGCCCCAACATGGCGCTAAACCAAGTTGATTGCGCGAGGCTATCTAGCGGAAGTTGCCATAAGCTCAAACCAAAAACCAAAGAAAAGACAACAAAAAAACTCAAGCGTTTTGAGCCTTGATCAGACACTACTCTAGCCCACTCTCTGGCTGCCAACACCAGCACCAAAGCAAATACCACCGCTAAGCCAAACAACGGTAACATGAAAATTGCAGCTAGGGCCAAAGGCGCTAATATCAGCGCCGTTATGATTCTTTGCTTAAGCAAAATGATCCTCATTTTTTTGATTATCTATCAACAAAGCTTGTACCTGTTCCCCAGTACAACCAAAGCGACGCTCGCGGCTAACAAATGCGGCAATGGCCTCGCCAAACGCATCGTCGTTAAAATCTGGCCACAGCACATCACAAAAGTAAAGCTCTGCATAAGCGGTTTGCCATAACAAAAAGTTACTAATTCGGTGATCGCCACCGGTGCGGATTAATAAATCCACGTCGCCCACGGTATCGCTATCCATTAATGCTGAGATATGCTCTTCACTAATGTCTTGCGCATCTAAACGACCTTTTTTAACTTGCTCTGCAAGTTGTTGGCTGGCGTTCACAATGTCCCAACGGCCACCGTAGTTGGCAGCAATATTTAGCACTAAGCCATCGTTTGCTGCAGTTTCATTCTGAGCAATGGCGATACGTTTTTGTAATTTGTCACTAAAGCGAGAAGTATCACCAATAATTCTTAGTTGTACATTATTGTTTTTCAGTTTTTTAACTTCTCGTTGCAAAACTGTCAAAAACAAGTTCATTAAGCTTGACACTTCTTCTTCAGGGCGTTGCCAGTTCTCGCTGCTAAAGGCAAACAAGGTTAATGACTCTACGCCAAGTTGAGTGGCAAAACTCACTGCCCGCCTTACGGACTTCACCCCTGCTTGATGGCCAAACATGCGCAATTTACCGCGCTGCTGAGCCCAGCGTCCGTTACCATCCATAATGATGGCAACGTGCTTTGGCATAGCATCTTTCACGGCTAACTGCTGCGCTTCAGGTAAGGTCATAATTCACTACTCTTACTTACAAAAAAAAACCGTGTAACAAGACACGGCTATTTTCAATCGATGATTCGATTAAACTTCCAGCAATTCAGCTTCTTTTGCGGCTAAAGCTTCATCAACTTGCTTAACTGCTGCATCAGTGATTTTTTGAATTTCGTCTTGAGCGCGACGATCATCATCTTCACCAATTTCTTTTTCTTTAAGTAATTCTTTTACGTCACCATTGGCGTCACGACGAATGTTACGAATAGCAACACGCGCTTGCTCAGCTTCTGCGCGAACAATCTTGATTAAGTCACGGCGACGCTCTTCAGTAAGCATTGGCAGTGGAATACGAATTAGCGTACCTGCAGAAGAAGGATTTAAGCCTAAGTCAGAACTCATAATGGCTTTTTCTACTGCGCTAATTAAGCTCGCGTCAAATACGGTTACTGTTAGCGTACGCGAATCTTCAGTCGATACATTACCAACTTGATTTAACGGCGTGTCTACACCGTAATAAGGCACCATTATGCCGTCTAGGAGGCTTGTGTGGGCGCGGCCAGTACGAACCTTAGACATTTGAGACTTTAAAGACTCAATGCTTTTACCCATGCGTGTTTGAGCATCTTGTTTGATTTCGTTAATCACGATAACTATCCCTACTCTGTTTCTGTTTTATTTGATACGTGACAGATAGTGGTGCCTTCATCTGCGCCCATAACAACATTCTTCAAACTGCCTGGTTTATTCATGTTGAATACACGAATTGGCAAGTTATGGTCACGCGCTAAGGTGAATGCGGCTAAATCCATCACTTTTAATTCTTTGTCTAGTACTTCAGCGTAATCCAGCTCACTGTATAGAGTGGCTGCAGGATCTTTTACAGGGTCGGCAGTATATACGCCGTCTACTTTAGTGCCTTTTAGCACCGCTTCAGCTTCAATCTCAATGCCACGTAAACAAGCAGCAGAGTCTGTAGTGAAGAATGGATTGCCCGTACCCGCTGAGAAAATAACAACTTTACCGGCTTTCAAATTGCTAATCGCATCAGCCCAGTTGTATGAATCACACACGCCATTTAGCTCAATGGCCGACATTAAGCGTGCATTTACAAAATTTCTGTGTAACGCGTCACGCATAGCTAAACCGTTCATTACGGTTGCTAGCATGCCCATGTGGTCGCCTACCACGCGGTTCATCCCTGCTTTCGCAAGGCCTTCGCCCCGAAACAGGTTACCACCACCAATAACTAGACCAACTTGGATACCTAATTCTACTAACTCTTTGATTTCAAGAGCCATACGGTCCAATACTTTAGGGTCAATACCAAAACCTTCATCACCCATTAGGGCTTCACCTGAAAGTTTTAAAAGAATGCGACGATATGCAGGTTTAGGATTGGTGCTCATAGCGATGATGTTCTCTCTTATTTAAGAATACAAGAAGGTTGCGGCATGATACCGCAACCTGAAGAACAACTAAAATTACTTTTTAGCTGCAGCGATTTGTGCAGCAACTTCTGCAGCAAAATCTTCTTCTTTCTTCTCAATGCCTTCGCCAACTTCTAGACGAATGAAACCAGCAACAGAAGCACCTTTCTCTTTCAAGATAGCGCCAACAGTTTTCTTAGGCTCCATGATGAACGCTTGACCTGTTAATGAGATTTCGCCGGTGAATTTCTTCATACGGCCAGTCACCATTTTCTCGGCGATCTCAGCAGGTTTACCTTCGTTCATAGCGATTTCGATTTGTAGTTTTTTCTCTTTCTCTACAACGTCAGCTGGTACGTCATCAGGAGATAAAAACTCAGGCTTAGAAGCAGCTACGTGCATAGCAACTTGCTTTAGCGTTTCAGCGTCAGCTTCACCTGTTACAGCAACACCAATGCGCTCACCGTGACGGTAAGAAGCAATAGGAGCACCGTCTAAGTACTCAACACGACGAATTGAGATGTTTTCACCGATTTTAGCAACCAGTTGAACACGCTCTTCTTCGAAGTTTGCTTTCAAAGTGTCGATGTCAGTTTTTTCTGCAGCAGCAGCTTCGGCTACTTTTTCAGCGAAAGCTGTGAAGTTAGCATCTTTGGCTACGAAGTCAGTTTGACAGTTAACTTCTAGTAAGGCAGCGAAACCCGCGCCTTCTTTAATAATAATTGCGCCGTCAGCTGCAATGTTGCCTGCTTTTTTAGCCGCTTTAGCAGCACCGCTTTTACGCATATTATCAATCGCTAACTCGATGTCACCATCAGTTTCAGTCAACGCTTTTTTACAATCCATCATGCCTGCGCCGGTACGGTCGCGCAGTTCTTTTACTAGGGCAGCAGTAATTGCCATTTGTTTGATCCTCGACTGTTTATCGGATAAAACTCAGGGGACAAGCTTGTCCCCTGCTAATCATCAAGCTTACTCAGTATAAATGCAGTTTATTGCATTTAATTACTCAGCAGCTTCCTCAACGAAACCATCTTCTTCAGCTTGTACTACGATGTCGTCTTGACGACCTTCGATAACAGTATCAGCAGCTGCGCCAAGGTACAATTTAATTGCACGGATAGCGTCGTCGTTACCAGGAATGATGTAATCAACACCGTCTGGTGCAGAGTTAGTATCAACTACAGAGATAACTGGAATACCTAGGTTGTTTGCTTCGCGAATAGCGATGTGCTCGTGTTCAGCATCGATTACAAACAATACGTCTGGTAGACCGCCCATGTTTTTGATACCGCCAAGGCTTTTCTCAAGCTTTTCCATTTCGCGAGTACGCATAAGCGCCTCTTTCTTGGTTAGCTTTTCGAAAGTACCGTCTTGGCTTTGAGCTTCTAGATCTTTTAGACGCTTGATAGATTGACGAACTGTTTTCCAGTTAGTCAACATACCACCTAACCAACGGTGGTTAACGTAGAATTGATCTGAACGAAGTGCTTCAGTTTTGATGGTGTCACCAGCAGCGCGCTTAGTACCAACAAAAAGAACTTTACCTTTCTTAGATGCAACTTTCTTAAGAACAGACATTGCATCATTAAACATAGGTACAGTTTTTTCTAAGTTAATGATATGAACTTTGTTACGAGCACCAAAAATGAAAGGCTTCATTTTTGGGTTCCAGTAACGAGTTTGGTGACCAAAGTGTACGCCTGCTTGAAGCATATCGCGCATTGAAACGTTTGCCATTATAATTTCCTCAAATGGGGTTAGGCCTCCACACATCCCATTTTACCGACCAGACCAAATTGCCCAGCACCCCGGAAAACGTGACGATGTGTGTGTGTGTTTAAAAATATAAATATTTAATTTATGTAAGCATCCACGCTAATTCGAAAACTAGAGTAATGACTTACGGCGCGCTTTATACCATAAATAGCAATATTGATAAAGCTAAGGCTAAACTTTTCGTTAATTTTTCTAGCTACTACAACTCCCCTCGCCCTTACGGTAAACTAGCGGCAAAACCAAGGTAAACACTCAACTATTAGTACTCATGAGCATAGTAATTAAAACCCCTGAACAAATTGAAAAAATGCGCGTTGCCGGTCGTTTAGCGGCTGACGTACTCACCATGATAGCCCCTTTCGTAAAGGTTGGCGTTAGCACCGGTGAGCTTAACCAGCGCTGCCATGACTATATAGTTAACGAGCAAGGCGCTATTCCTGCACCACTCGATTATCACGGTTTTCCAAAGTCTATTTGTACCTCGGTAAACGATGTGGTTTGTCATGGCATTCCTTCAGACACCCACATACTGCAAGACGGTGACGTGATTAATATCGATATCACGGTTATTAAAGATGGTTATCACGGCGATACCTCTAAAATGTTTTTGGTTGGCAATGCCTCTCCTGCAGATAAGCTGCTGTGCCGTGTTACTCAGCAAGCACTTTATCAAGCAATTAAGGTAGTTAAGCCGGGCAATAAAGTTAGCGATATCGGCAATGCCATTCAAAAGTACTTAAAAAAAGGCAACTACCGCTACGGTATTGTTGATAACTTTTGTGGTCATGGTATTGGCGAAGGTTTTCATGAAGACCCACAAATCATGCACTATCGCAACAATGACCGCACCGTATTAAAAGCTGGTATGTGTTTCACTATTGAACCGATGATTAACCAAGGTAAGAAAGGCAACTGGGTTGATAAAGAAGACGGCTGGACTGCACGTACCAATGACAGCAAAAACTCCGCTCAGTGGGAACACACTTTATTAGTGACCAACGACGGCGTTGAAGTGCTAACACTTCGTGACGAAGAAGACTTACCGCGCATTATCAAACACTAACAATCAGGTCTTAGAGGTTTAGTCATGGAAACGACGTTAGCAGCACCGCCTTTGCCCTGCACAGAAGAGATTTCGCTTAAGAGCAGTAAGCGCTACCTAGATGAACTGCAAGAATACTTAGCCGATCAGTTCAATCAAGGTGTGCATGTGGTTGAGTTAGTGCAATTGCGCTCTCAACAAATGGACTTATTGCTTAATTGTTTGTGGCAGCACTTTGGTTTAGCCGATCACCCTGAGCTTTCTTTACTTGCAGTGGGCGGATACGGTCGAGGTGAACTTCACCCTCGATCGGATATTGATATTCTTATCCTGACTCGAGAGCAAGTAGCGCCTAAAGTTGCCGAAAAAATATCGGCTTTCATTACTCTACTGTGGGATATTCGTCTGGATGTAGGCCAAAGTGTTCGCACCCTAAAAGAATGTTTAGAGCTAGGCCTAGAAGACATAACCATTGCCACCAATCTGCAAGAGTCGCGTTTGCTATTTGGTGACAATGCACTTTATCAAGAGCTCTGTATGGCTGTTTGTGCCGATAGTTTTTGGCCAAGCGAAGCCTTTTTCCGTGCTAAGAAAGACGAACAACTAAGTCGCCATCGCCAATATAAAGGCAATGCTTATTCCCTAGAACCTGACATTAAAGCTAACCCCGGTGGTTTGCGTGATATTCAAACCATTTGTTGGGTTGCTGGCCGCCACTTTGGTAGTAGTGATTTAGAAGAGCTCACTAAACAAAACTTTCTTACTCTCGCAGAGTGTCGAGAGCTACAAGACTGCCGCGACTTTTTATGGCGAGTGCGCTTTGCCCTGCATATTCACCTAACTAAAAGTGACGATCGCTTGTTATTTGATCGCCAGCTTGCGGTGGCCCAATCACTAGGTTACAGCGGCGAACATAATGCGCCGGTTGAACGCTTAATGAAGCACTTTTTCCAAACGGTGCGTCGAATCTCTGAATTAAACGAAATGTTATTGCAGTTGTTTGATGAAGCCATTTTGGGCAATACCGCCATGGATGTGCAGCCGGTTGATGAGCACTTTATGCTGCGTGGCAACCTTATAGATAGTGCGAATGGCCAGCTGTTTTTAGAACAGCCAGAACAAATTATAGTGATGTTTTTGCACATTGCCGACAACCCCAAAATTACTGGCATCTATTCCGCCACCCTGCGCCAGTTGCGTGAAGCAAGACGCAGGCTAACTCATTGGCTTCAAGATCTACCAGAGTGCCGCCGCTACTTTAGACGCCTAATTAAGCACCCTAACGTAACAGGGCTGCCACTTACCCTAATGCATCGCTATGGGGTACTGTCGACTTACTTCCCAGCATGGAGCCGCATTGTTGGACAAATGCAGTTTGATTTATTCCATGCTTTTACCGTTGATGAACATACTCATCGATTGATAAACAAAATTCATTCTTTTAACGATGCTGATACCAAAGAAATCCACCCGCTTTGTTGTCAGGTTTATCCGCGATTAGAGCGACCAGATTTACTGGCTCTCGCGGCTATATTTCACGATATTGCCAAAGGGCGCAAAGGCGACCATTCTACCTTGGGCGCAGTAGATGCCGAAGAATTCTGTTTGGCGCATGGCTTTAGTAAACCTTCAGCGCGTACCGTCGCTTGGTTAGTTAAGCACCACTTGTTAATGTCGGTAACGGCTCAGCGCCGCGACATTTATGATCCCGAAGTAATTACCGAGTTTGCCAAGGTAGTGCGCGACCAACGCCACCTAGACATGTTGCTTTGTTTAACGGTAGCGGACATTTGCGCAACCAATGACGATACCTGGAACAGTTGGAAGCGAACCTTGTTGAGTGAGCTTTACAACTCAACCCAGAAGGCCTTACGAAGAGGCTTAGAAAACCCAGTAGATATTCGTGGTGTAATTCGTGATAAGCAGAAGAAAGCCATTCAGCAATTAGAGCTAAAAGGCTATTCCGAAGAACAAGTGCGCGGTTTGTGGCAACGCTTTAGGGCTGATTACTTTCTTCGCCACACCCCACAGCAAATTGCTTGGCACAGCGACCATTTATGGGGTCATAGTGAAGATCAACCTCTGGTATTGGTGAGCCGCCGTGCTACTCGCGGCGGTACCGAGATTTTTATTCATTGCCAAGACATCCCGCATTTATTTGCATCAGTTGCCGCTGAACTAGACCAGAAAAATCTGAATATTCATGATGCGCAAATCATGTCCAGCCGCGACGGCTTTGTACTTGATACCTTTGTGGTGCTCGACCATGAAGGCGAACCTCTATCACTAGAGCGTGGTATTTTGCTGCAACAAACATTGGCAGAAAAGCTCCACGTAGCCGCACCAATCGATTTGAAACAGCGCCGGGTTCCACGCCAAGTGCAGCAGTTCTCTATTGCGCCTCGCGTGGAGTTTTTACCCACGAAAGGCAATCGAACCTTGATTGAAGTTGTCGCCCTAGACAAGCCTGGTTTATTGGCTAAAATTAGCGCCGTATTTCAATCCTTTAACTACACGATTCACGCGGCTAAGGTCACCACCATTGGTGAGAAGGCGGAAGATTTCTTCAGTATTAGTAACTGTGAACGTGAAAAGCTAACCCCAGAGCAAAAGCAACAGCTTAAGAGCATTCTGGAACAAGCACTCAAACAATAATATTAAGCAAGCTCAACCACTATTTTGGAGACAACCATGTCTAAAGACTTTTTTAGTTACGCCGTTGGTGTGGGAAGTAAAAACGCAAATGGCCAATGGCTAGAAGTTTTTTACCCTGCTCCGGTTTTAAACCCAAGCGAAGCAGAAGTATCAGGCCTAACTAAAGGCTTAGATTTCAACAATGGCAAACAAGACATTGAACTAGACGACGCAGCATTAAACACGCTAATAAGCAATGCTGAAGATCTAGGTTTAACAGCCCAGGTAACCGCGTTTAAGGCTTTATTAGGCAGCGAGCAGCCTCGTGTTTTATGTTTATTAAGTCAAGATGATGCCGCAGCGTCAACGCCAGAAGCTTACCTTAAACTACACTTACTCTCTCACCGTTTAGTTAAGCCTCATGGTACCGACTTAAGCGGCATTTTCGCGGTACTTCCTAACGTAGCTTGGACTAACCAAGGTGCCATTGATTTAGCCGAGTTACCAGCCCGCCAATTAGCAGCGCGCGCTAAAGGTGAATTACTACAGGTAACTTCTGTAGATAAGTTTCCAAAAATGGCTGATTACGTGGTACCAAGTGGTGTTCGTATTGCGTCAACTTCACGTGTTCGCCTAGGTGCTTACATTGGTGAAGGAACTACCATCATGCATGAAGGTTTCTGTAACTTTAATGCCGGTACTGCAGGCACCAGCATGATCGAAGGCCGAATCTCCGCTGGAGTATTTGTTGGAAAAGGTTCTGATTTAGGTGGTGGTTGTTCAACCATGGGTACCCTTTCAGGCGGTGGTAACATTATTATCGCAGTAGGCGAAGAATCGCTAATCGGTGCAAACGCTGGTACTGGTATCCCACTAGGTGACCGCTGCACCATCGAGTCTGGCCTATACATTACCTCAGGCACCAAAGTGGTACTAATAGATGAGAACAAGCAGCAAGCTGGCACTATTAAAGCCCGCGAACTGGCTGGTAAATCAGATCTGCTATTCCGCCGAAACAGCCTAACCGGCGCAATCGAATGTTTAACCAACAAAACTGCGATTGCCTTAAACGAAGAGCTTCACGCACACAACTAAGCTAAAACGGCTCAAATTACCGCGGTAGTTTGAGCCTACTTTTCCCCTTTTATTCCTCCACATAAAAAGCCCACTAGTTCACACTCCTTCTACCTGTAATGAGCTATGCTGCAATATACAGGCTCTGCAGAACAATGCGGCGGCGACTGTTTCTAGCAATAGAATGACAATTCGTTATGAAGGAAATTTTATGTACAAAAATCTAAAAAGTATTGGCATTACCAACCCAAGCGATATTGAACGTTATAGCCTCCGCCAAGAAGCCAATTCTGACACGCTCAAGATTTACTTCCATAAAGAAAAAGGTGACTTTCTTACCCGCAGTGTAAAATTCAAATACCCAAGGCAGAAAAAAACCGTGCTAGTTGATGGTGGGCGGGGCACCTACAAAGACACTACTGAGATTAATGCCAATCTGCGTTTTATCGTAGAAGAATTAGATAAAATCACCCGCAGAGACCAACAGGAGAAAGATACTAAACAACAAGTGCTTTCTGAGTTAAGGCACTTGGAAAAAGTAGTGTCGAGTAAAATTGCCGAGATTGAAGCCAAACTTGAACGTCTATAAAGTGGCAAACAGATACAAAAAAGGAGGCTTACGCCTCCTTTTTACATTTACATTAGACCTTAAACGGTTTGTAAGTAAGCTTCCATATCAGTTTTCAAGTTATCTGACTTAGTACCAAAGATAGCTTGAACACCTTGGCCAGCAACCACTACACCTGCAGCACCTAAGCTCTTAAGCTTTGGTTGGTCAACAGATTCTACTGACTTAACTTGAATACGTAAGCGAGTGATACATGCATCTAGGCTAACAATGTTAGCTTTACCGCCAAACGCGTCTACAAGGTTCTTAGACATTTCGTCTTCAGAAACAGCGACAGTAGCAACAGCATCTTCTTCGTCTTCACGACCTGGTGTTTTAAGATCAAGTTTAGCAATAACTACACGGAACACAGTGTAGTAAACCGCTGCGTAACCCAAACCAATTACTGGGAACAACCACATTTTCTGAGCGTTGCTTGACAACACGATGAAGTCAATCAAACCGTGAGAGAAAGATGTGCCGTGTACCATACCTAAAGTATTAGTTATAACGAACGCTAAACCAGCTAATAACGCGTGAATTACGTATAGCACTGGAGCAACGAACAAGAACGCAAATTCAATAGGTTCTGTAATACCGGTTAGGAATGAAGTAAGCGCAGCTGAGATCATAATACCGCCTACTTTAGCGCGATTCTCAGGCTTAGCAGCATGCCAAATAGCGATAGCAGCAGCAGGTAGACCGTACATTTTGAACATGTAACCACCAGCCAACTGACCAAAGCCAGAAGTGCTAGCAGCACGAGAAGCTTCATCAGCAGACAAGTAACAAGTTAATACGCCGTTTAACTGTTCACCGGTAGCACTTACACAAGAGCCCGCTTCAAAGAAGAACGGTACGTTCCAAACATGGTGTAAACCAAATGGAATTAGTGAGCGTTCAACAACACCGTAAATACCAAACGCTAATGTTGGATTTTGCTCTGCAGCCCAGTGAGAGAACACAGCAATACCGTTACCGATTGGAGGCCAAATAATTGAAAGAATAACGCCAAGGAAAATAGCTAAGAAGCCGGTGATAATAGGCACACTGCGCTTACCAGCGAAGAAACCTAAGTAAGCAGGCAACTGAATGCGGAAGAAGCGGTTAAATGTCCAACCCGCTACACCACCAGCCAAAATACCGCCTAAAACACCCGTTGAGAATGTTTTGTCGATAGCATCTTTTAATCTGTCCAGCAGACCTTGGTCAACAACAGTCAAGCCTTCTTGGCTACTACCAAAAATAGAGTTAACAATGTCTAGATGAGAAGGGTTTAGCGCTTCTCCAAGCTCGGGCAACTTTGCAACAACGCTGTTGAACTCCAGTCCTGCCATAACGCTAATGGTGGCGCTCATAATAGCAAAGCCAACAATTGCGGCTAAGGCTGCAACACCATCGTTATTGGTAAAACCTAAGGCAACACCAACGGCAAATAACAGTGCCATGTTGCCGAATACTGCGTCACCAGCATTCATCATCAACTGTGAAATGATAGTAGGCATCCAACTAAAGTCGGCTGCACCTACACCAAGCAAGATACCCGCAACAGGTAGAACTGATACGGGTAGCATCAGTGCTTTACCTACCTTTTGCGCTTGCGCGAACAAATTTTTAAACATAGTGAGCTCCTAGGGGCTGATAGTATACTGAACAAAGCCTTAGCCATTTTCCTTCAAAAGGCCAATTTTCAAGCGACTTATAGTTAATTATTTTGATGTTGCCGCTAAATTCGTTTTCTTACGATTTCAGGGCCTTAGTTTAGGCGGGTATGGATTAGAAAAATGCGATTTAGCACAAGTTAAACCTCACTTTTTGTAACACTTTGTAACACTTAATTTCACTTTAGATAAAAACGCTACGTCGAGTAACGAATTCGATTTATTTAACCTCCCCCCTCAATTTCTAATCACAGCTTCCAACACCTCAATTAAAGAATTAATAACCATAAATTATAAAATAAAAAGAACACAAACCTATATAAAACACTAAATAAAGACAAAGAAAGGGCTTTCATCTTTTAGCTGTGAGTTTGGTCACACGACAAATCATAAAACTACTGAGACAATGCTTTCGACATAATGTTCCATAGGAATTGGATTTTACAGAACAGGGTGCTTATTTATGTCCTAATTTGAAAACTAATACACATAAGGTTTATGTAATGAAACTAAAAACACTTTCGATCGCAGTAGCATCAGCTGCGATGTCTACTCAAGCTATTGCAGCTACTCCTGAGTTTAACGGTTACATGCGTTCTGGAATTGGCGCTACCGGTTCAGGCGGCGAGCAAATGTGCTTCCAAGCCGACGGTTCGCCTTATAAGCACCGCTTGGGTAACGAATGTGAAACCTATGCAGAAATTGCCTTATCTGCACCTTTATATGAAGAAGGCAACAAAGCAATGGGTGTACACACCCTACTTGCTCACTCTGTAGACCAACGCAACGACTGGGAAGAAAGCCCGTCGGCAGTGCGCGAAATGTACGTGTCTGGTCAAAACATGGTTGAATCTTTCGAAGGGTCAAACCTATGGGCTGGTAAGCGCTTTTACCAACGTCGCGACGTTCACCAAATCGATTACTACTACCTAGCTAATGCCGGTGCCGGTGCAGGTATTGAAAACATCGATGTAGGCTTTGCTAAGCTATCTGCCGCTTGGGTACGCAATACTTCTGAAGCATTGTTTGATGCCAACATTGCCGGTTCTGGCAACACAATGGCTGATTTCTCTGGTAACAACTTAGACTTGCGTTTAGATGGAATCTCTACTAACTCAAATGGCGAGTTAAGCTTAGTAGGTATCTACGGTATGTACTCTGAAGCTGCAGACCAAGACTTTAACGTTGAAAACCAAAAAGACAACGGTGTGTTCGTAATGGCTGAGCACACCCAAGGTGATTTCTTCGGCGGCTTTAACAAGTTCTCTGCATCTTACGCGACAGACGCAATGGCGGGCATTGGCGCAAGTGGCCAACTTCGCGGATTTGCGTACAAAGAAATAGAAAAAGAGCCTACAGCTGATGCTAGCTACTTAGCAGAAAGCAACGAAGGTAGCTGGTACCGCTTAATGAATTGGGGTGTGGTTGATTTAGGTGAGTCAACAGCCATGTCTTACGTAGTTAACTACGAAAACTACGACAAAGATGATAACAAAGGTTCAACTTTGTTCACCGTTGGTGTTCGCCCTCAGTACAACTGGAGCAATAACTTATCAACCATCTTAGACCTAGGCTACGATGTAGTTGAGTTCCAAGATGCAGCTAAAGCCAATGGCAGCGAAGATAACAAGCTAGCTAAAGTAACCATTGCCCAACAATGGCAAGCGGGTCCAAACGTATTTGCACGCCCTGCTCTTCGTGCGTTCGCAACTTACGCAAAATCAGACCAATACATCTCTCGTGACTCTAGCTCGAAAGATGAAGTAACCTTTGGTTTCCAAGCTGAAGCTTGGTGGTAAAGACTAAACAATAAAAATGCCTATTTTTAGCCCTCGCAAGAGGGCTTTTTTGTATCTGTGCGCCCCTCAATCTCTCACTTTACGACTACCTTACTTAATCTATCGACCTTTAAACTACGTAGATGAGAGCGTTGACGAACCGCAAAGCAACAATTTCAAACAACTGTTGAAAGGCGCTAGTGAAGTAGTTCAATTCCCTTTCTTCTGAACTATAGGTTTCAACAAAGTTGCGATAGTTAAGCTTAATTTACACACTCATCTCTCTACTAAAGACAAGCAATAAAAAAGCCAGCTTAACGCTGGCTTAATATCAAACAATAAGAAAACTTATTTGTTTTTAACGGCTTCTATAAAGGCGTCTCGAGCAGATTTTGAGCCAGCTTTTTCAGCCTCTTCAACCAGCTTTAAGGCTTTATCAACTTCACCTTCATTCACAAATGTAGTAATGAGCTGATTATAGAAATCTTCTGATTCCTGTAGCATTTGACTAGAAGGCTTAGACTTAGCAGGTAAAGCCGTAGCAGGCTCATCAACCACTACCGGAGCAACAACAACGGGGCTAACATTGTTACTTGTCGCTTGAGAAGTTGTCTTTTCAGCAGTTCTTGCTTCTTTTTCTTTCAATTGCTGATTAGTAACATTGCCAAATGTTTTCGGGGTAATTTCTACTTGCAAAGTACCATAGTACCCATGTGGCAATGTGGGGTCTGCTGCTATCGGCGGAGCATAACCCTGCTCATCAGATCGCAATGTCTCAGCAGATTTGAAGCTAGTAAACAAGCCAATCTCACTAGGCTTTGTATACATAACAACGTACCTAGCTGAACCCAGATTGTAAGGGTTGGTATCTAGTTCAAATTGGGTATCAACATAAACACTCTTACGAATTGTCCCGTACCTAATGTTTTCTCTACTTGCAGCAACTTTTTGAAGAACAGAAAACTCTTCATCTAAGACCAGGAAGTAGGGAAAAAACACTTGGTTTTCTAGGACGCTTCCCACACGAAAATCAATAGTACCAACGTGCTCGGGTAAGCGAACCGCTTGAAAAGTACTTACCCCACTCTCAAACTCAAATACAGGAGAAATGTCAGGAGCAATTTCAAAGCGCTGTTTAAATTCAGGGTTTGCAATTTGATAGAAAGGTATAGTCTCAAGGCTAGAGCAACAAACTGGCGCAAGGATTGTTTTCTCTGGTTTTGGCTTTTGACTACATCCTGCAATCGAAACAACTGCAAATATTAAAGCTACAATTATTGTTCTTATGTCCATATAAATACTGCCATCCGTAACAGTTAAAGATCGTTTCTTTTCCAATGCTATACGCTAGTTAAACAAACTAAAACTGCAGATTGAAGAAAAGATTAAGTTAAGGTTCATAGTAAGCCTGTGATTTGTGGCACAGGCTTACTTAAGACGAATTACTGCTTCTTAATTGCGCTAATGAATGTTGAACGAGCGGTTGTTGAACCGGCATATTCAGCTTCTTCTACCAATTTCAATGCTTTTTCGACTTCTCCGTCATTAACAAAGCTTTCTATCATCTTATTATAAAATGCTTCAGATTCAGGCAACATCTGGCTCGTTTTGTTACTTTTACTTGATGTAGGTATAACAGCCTTCTGGCTGGACGGAGAGACCGCCTTTCCGGCCGTTTGCTGTTGCTTGGTTACCGAACCAAATGTAAGAGGCTTAAGCGACAACTCGATTGAGCCATAATAGCCATTAGGTAATTTAGGATCTGTTGCTATAGGTCTAGCCAATCCCTCATCCTCTGCTCGAATCGTTTCTGCAGATTTGAATTCTGTGTATTTACCTATTTGCTCAGGCTTAGTAAACATAACCAAATAGCGGGCTGCGTTAACATCATAAGGGTTAGTCTCTATTTCAAAAGATGCTTCCTTATAAGCCTTTGTGCCAATTTTCCCGTAATTCAGTTTTAAGTTACTCGCGTCAATTGTCTTAGAAACATTAAAATTTGAATCCAAAACAAGCACATAAGGGATAAAAACTTGGCTCTCTAAAATACTCGCTACTTTAACTGAGAGCTGCCCAACATGCGGCGGTAACTCTACAGCTTGAAAAGGGCTAGAGCCACTAGCAAAGTCGAACACCGGCGATAAGTTAGGAGTAATTTCAAAAACTTGCTTAAATTCGGGATTAGATATTTGATAAAAAGGTAATTGGTCAACCTCACTACAGCAACTAGCAGCAAGTACGGTCTCTTCTGGCGCAGGTTTTGGCGTTGAACAAGCAGATAACAAAGTAATAGAGCCAATAAAGGCTAAAACAGCAAACTTACGATTCATATATTTACCTAAAAAGTCAAAAAAAAAGGCAGTCATAAGACTGCCTCAAGTGTAATGTGTTATTTAAGCAAACACTAGCTTAGAACCAGATTTCAGCTTCAACACCAAATACTGTTTGGTTGCTCTTATCGTTACCAGAAGTCCAAGTGTAGTTATCATCACTTGAAGTCATGTAAGTTACGTAAGGCTTAACTTGTGGACGACCAAAGTAGTCAGCATTTACTGTCCATACTGGTGCAATAGTTGCTGTGAAGAAGTCGGTATCGTCTTTCTGACGTCCCCAAGCACTGCCGTTAGCCAAAGATTCACGAGCGTAAGTACCAATTAACTCAACGCGGAAGTTCTCATTAACTTTGAAAGAAGGAGTTACACCAAAGAAGTAACGAGTTAGGTCATCTTGACCCCAAACTCCATGATCACCGCCATCTAAGTGCCAAATAGTAAGTTCAGTACCAACTTGGATGCTATCAGAAGCATTTACAACACCGTTAGAGGTGAAGAAGATTGATGAATGATCTTCATTCCAGCCGCCGTCCCACTGACCAAAGTTAACACCACGGTTAGATGCCATACCTTTACCGTAAGTCAATGCGGTTACCGACCAACCCTCTAGGCCATAGTAAGTTGATGCGTACATGATAGACGCACCGTAACCATCTTCAGCAGCGTTAGGGTTAGCAGCAATCAGCTCATCAGTGTTAGCACGGAAAGAGTACTTAAGATCGAAATCAAATGTACCACCAAGCGCTTCCATCTGGTAAGCGTAAAAATCTACAGAGTTAAGAGTTGTGCGAGTGCCGTCTGAATTAACACCACCGTTTTTACTACTAGAACAACCACCACCATTTACAGGAATACCATCAGCACCACCAGCAGGTACGTCTACAGTTCCACTGCTACAGTTTGAACCTTCACCTGGATCAGCAGATACAATGGCTAGACCAATTGATTTAGTGAAGTTAAGACCTGCACCAACACCAGAAGACTGTTTCCAGAATTCTTTAGAGATCACACCTTGCTGACGGTTTAAGAAACGACGACCAGCCCAGATGCTACCATCTTTTGGAAGTACAGAAGGCATAGCGCCCAACTCAACGTAAGCTTCTTTAAATTCTAACTGACCTGTTTCTAAGTGGCCTTCGTTACCTGAAGAAGAACCATAGAATGGTTGACCGTTACCACCTTCGTTGTTGCCGTACTCAGTACGTAGAACGTAGTTAGCCCAAACACCATTTTTGTATGTGCTTTGGTTTTTCAAGCTAAATTCCACTTGATTAACGTTAGCAGAGAAGAATGGGCCAGCGGCGCGCATGTCACGACGATGTTCCCAAGTTGATGAACGGTCGTATGACTCACCAAAGTCATATTTGAACTTACCGTAACCGCCTACTGTCCACTCAGCAGAAGCGCCAGTAGAAATAGTTGCTAATGTAGCTGCAGCAACTGCAATTGAAAGTGCTTTCAATTTCATAATCCTTGTCCTTTTCCTTTTTGAACTACTAATCCCTTACCTTTTTAGTAAGAGCCAGCGGTGCATTTGTAAGTGTGCTTATATCCGCTAACTGAGATGGATTATAGGGAGCCTGTTTCGACACAACTTTGAACTAGCTCACAGAATGATTTTTCTGAAAATCGCTTGAAAACAAGGGTTTCAGGGGTGAAAACAAGGTGTGGATCACATCATCTAATGACCATAAGAAAAGCCTTGAAAATGCTTTCAATCACAAAGAAAAGGCTTTCAGTAGGTTAATTACTAAAAAAAACCAAAAATTGAACTAATATTTAAGGTTCAAGCTTAAAAAAAGTAATTTTTTTTCACGACCATGAAAGCCTTTTCAAAGTTCCAATTACCTTTCGCAAGTGTGATGCAGATCACCAATAAAAAGGGAACTAATTCCAAGACATTAGCTTAAATAGCTGTTTCCAGCGCTCGGGCAAGGGGCTATCGATGATGATTTTCTTGTCAGTATAAGGATGAACAAAGCTTAATTGCTTAGAAAACAGCCAAAGCCCAGGTAGCCCGAGCTCACGAAATAAGCGGTTGTGGCGACCATCTCCATAGCTTGTATCACCAATAATATGATGGCTGAGGTGATGCATGTGACGACGCAACTGGTGCTTTCTTCCAGTTTTAGGCTTTAGTGATACCAAACTGTAACGAGAAGTTGCAAATTTACCTGATGGGTAAGGTAACTCTGCTTTTTGCAGCCCACTATAAAAAGTAAGGGCAGATTGAGCAGGTTTGTCTTGCTGCGCCTTAGCATCTACCATCTTGTCTAGCTTTTCCTTCAAGGGATAATCTAACTGATGTTCTCCCTCTATATAGCCCCTCACCACAGCAAGATACTGCTTATCTATAGTTTGCGCAGCGAATTGTTCGGAAAGCTTGCGAGCCGCTTCCGAAGATTTAGCCATAATAAGTACACCGCTGGTTGGTCTATCTAAACGATGTACCGGATAAACATATTGACCGATTTGATTGCGTAGTATCTGCAAGGCAAATTGGCTTGCTTCTTTGGCGATCCAACTACGATGAACCAATAAGCCAACCGGTTTATATGCTGCTATGTAAAAGTCATCTTCAAACAACACGGGGAGTTGTTCAGGAATAGCCTCGATAAGCTCTTCATTAGTATCCAAGATCTCTGTCATTGACTGAAACTCTCATCAATAGCTTTAATTATGCTCAACAAGGATTCACCGTCACTCGCCAATGGTTTAAACACTTCTTCGGCATAAGGGCCAATATCAACTTTCGAGGGCAAAGATGCACCCTGCTGTATCATCTCACGCATTTTGGGAATGAAAATAAACTGTAACCATTGCGGTAAAGTTAAGGTGTCGATACAAAATGGTTGACTGCTAGTGAGCTGCTCGTTGCTTGGCGCAGTGTTTTGCCAATTATTAGTTTGTTTTAAACACTGCTCTAACTCTAAAAGCAACTGCAAATGTGATTGGGGCATAGGGCTCGGTACGGCAAAAATCGAAGTGTAACACTATGCCTAAGCATTACCCACCACACAGTGATAATTGCCCTCACCTGCATAAATGTGGATACTGACGCCAAATGTTGTGGATAGAATAGTAACAATGAAAAAACTTAGCACCTTAAGCGAAATTCTTCAGGCATCAGGCAGTGAATTAAGGGTTTATGAAATGGGTCGGCAGATCCATCACATCAGCAGTCAAGATTTCTACCAGATGGAAGTGGCTAAACTGCCCTACCCCGCTCCTATTCAACAACACGCAAGATTTGCACTTTGTTTTTGGCAAAAACAACAATCTACCACTCCATATATATGGTTTTTACAGTTGCCTGTTAATGAGCAAGGTTTTATTAACCTAGCCGCTCGCGATCAGTTCATCCAATTAGTTGTTGATGCCTTAGGGCAAGAATTAAATCGACAACCTAATGAGGAACAGCAGCAGGCCTTAGCTAACAACCAATATATTTATAAACCTATTGAAGAAAAGTTAGCTTTTTTTAATGCCGTATATAAAAGGGACAGTCAATTGGCTCCAACAGAGCATTATTTAGCCTTTCGTCGTTATCTACAAAACGATGGAGAATGGGATAACTGGCAGGGCATAGCCTTACAAGGTATCGCCGATCTTGTTGCTAGGTTAGATAGGGATGACAATAGTAAGCTTCTGACAAAGGCTTTCCCTCAGCTGCCCCTAGAGGTTGCCAACAAAACTCTCGAGTTATTAGAGCATGCTAAGTTGGATCAACAATTAAGCCATACCCTAGCCAATTTACACCAACAGCAACTGTTGAAAGATGAAGAGCTAGCTAGTTTATATCTTCGTGCCTTAGCGGGAGCTTCGGTCAAGCCGCTCACCGAGCAGGCAATTGAATTACAGCTTTCTAAGGCAGAGTCTGTTCATAGCTTTATTGCAGTGGCAGGAAGACTTTGGCAATCATTGAGCTCACCCGTTTTACTCAAGCTTTTCTTCGAAGCTATCGCCAAGCAAAATGACCCGGAGTTATTTCAGCAAATCTTCGCCGATTTAGTCTTCATACCAAGTTTACGTAGTTTTGTATTAGCCCAGCTACGCGACCCAAATAACTCTGAAGCCCTGCAGCTATCTATCGCTCAACTGATAAAACTGTATCAAGCACCTAAACACCACTAAGGAATAGTAATGTCTCAACAAATTGCATTGGTCGCGATAAAAGCCTTATTGGATGAAAACAAACAACCCACCCTTGCCTTAGTAAAAGGTAAGCTCACAACAAGATTACCCATGCCCACGGTGATTGCGGCTATTAATGCCTATAAAAAAGATCCATCAATTGTAGAGAACCTCGTGGTAAATGAAGCACCTCCCGTGGAAAAAACACCTAAAGCTATTGAACAACGCGTGATGGAACTAGAAAACCAAGTTCAACAACTGCTGCAACGCATCGAGCAACTAGAAGCGAAAAACTAACGATGTACTTAAGCGAAGTAAACTTTGAGTGCTATACCGACACAACTATTACCCGCGCTGAAAAAGCGATAAACCTGCTGTTAGATTGTTGGCGTTACAATGGGCAAATTATTGGTCGAGAATTCCCTGTGGTATTAAAAGAAGCCACCTTTTCAGTGCGAGTGGTTTGTCCCGAAGAAAATAGCTTATTAGATAGTTTTCAAAGTCAGCAAGTAAAACGCGCCAAGATGGCGTTAAGTGAAGCTGGCTTGCTCAGCCCAAAGCTAAAAAACCTCGGCCGAGATATAAACTCGGATGATAGCGATACTTGCGAAACTCCTAGCTGGCAGGTTTTGTATACCAATTATCTGCAAAGTTGTTCGCCAGTGCGTTGCGGAGACCACTTTACTCCTATTCCTCTTTATCATTTGCCAGCAGTAGCCAATGGCGATCAAAAACAGCTAATCAAGTGGCAAGAAGATTGGTCAGCCTGCGATCAACTACAAATGAATGGCAGCATATTGGAGCATTCTGCTTTAAAAGAAATGAGCGAAATAACCAGCCGCCTTTATCGCAGAGGGTCAGACTTAGCTAAACGTTTGGAATACTTAAGTAAAGTGCCTACTTACTTGTATCTCTATCGGGTTGGTGGCAAAAGTCTTCAAGCAGAAAAACAAAGGTGCTGTCCAAGTTGCGGAGGAGATTGGCTATTAGAAAACACCGTTCATGATATTTTTGACTTCAAATGTGACAACTGCCGTTCAGTGTCCAATATTTCTTGGGATTTTAAGCGTTAGTCACACAGCTCAAATTTAGCAACAAACTCATCGAGTGTAACAGCCAGCACTCGGTCAATCCCCTTACCTAATTGTTCTAACACTACCTCACCAGACTCATTATCGATGCTTACGACTTGCATCTCATCTTCGGTACTGGCAATAAACACGGTCTCTTTTTGCTTCAAACGACGCTGCATCAATACATGGCCAATGATGTTCTCGAGTAACATATCGAAATCTTGCTCATTCCAGGCTTGAACCAACTCAATGCGATTATTTTGAAAATCTACCGCTAGGGTTTCAGAAAAATAATCACCGTAAAACGCCTTAATACTGGGGTGCAAAGCTATTTCTAGAGCACGCTCAATTCCTGAAAAATCGCCTTTGGTCTCGCGCAACACCGGTTTCCAACTCACTTCTTGTTGCTCAGGCTCTCCAATAATACAAGGAGACAGCCATTGTTCATCATACTCAACCGTTGGATAAGCACTGTTTTGCCAATGTTGTTCAAACTTATTAAAAACCAGAGATAATGGTTGTGATATAGGGCTGCTCATAGATGTGTTTCACTAAGAATTAAGATAAACTAAGCCTAACTAATTCCATGTAACAACACCATGAAAAAGCAGCCTTTAGACACTTCGCAACAGTTAAAAGACAGTTTGAGTCTCGGTAAACCCACCGATTACATTAGCCACTACTCTCCCGAGTTGTTACAAGGCGTACCTAGAACCTTAAATCGCCAGCAGATTAATTTAGATGAAAGTAAAGCCTTGCCTTTTACAGGCTATGACTTGTGGAACTTATATGAACTATCTTGGCTAAATCCAGCGGGCTTACCCGTTGTCGCGGTCGCCGAGGTAAAAGTAGCGGCTAGCTCGCGCTGCTTAATCGAGTCAAAATCATTCAAATTGTATTTAAATAGCTTTAACCAAAGCCACTTTAATAACTTTGAAGAACTTGCTGCGACTCTTAAGAAAGATCTGGAAACCTGCGCTGAAGGTGATGTAGAAGTAAAGCTGTTACCCATCTCAAGTCAAATAGATGCAAGGCAAATTCCTGGCGTTAACATTGACCAACAAGAGATTAGCATTAGCGATTATGACCTAGACCCAAGCCTTTTAGATAACGCAGCCGACCCGCAGCAAGAGGTAAGTGAAACGCTAAATAGCCACTTATTAAAATCAAACTGTCTAATCACCAACCAGCCAGATTGGGCCAGTGTTTATATCGATTATCAGGGACCAAAAATAAGCCAGGAAGCACTACTTCGTTACCTGGTATCATTTCGTGAGCACAACGAATTTCACGAGCAATGTGTAGAGCGTATCTTTTACGACATTATGCAGTTTTGCAAACCCAATAGCTTAACTGTTTATGCGCGTTACACTCGCCGCGGTGGATTAGACATAAACCCTATGCGCTCTAATGATCCCAAGGTAGACGCAAAATTAGGCAACTGGCGTTTACTACGCCAATAAAAGGTAATGATTTTTTGAGAGTTCAAGCTTGTTTAACGGGTATATTTGCCTTAATTGCGTGCCTAGTAAGCTTTAATACTTTTGCTTACGAGCACGGTTTTGTTCATGTACCCAAAGCACTAGAGCCGCTGCGTCAACTGCTGATTGCTAATCCTCGTGAATGCGTAAGACAAACCGGGCAACAGCTCAGCAATCAGCAACAAGCTTCTCAAAATGCCGAGTCGCAAAGCGTGACTTTACTAAGTTATCAACTTGGCGCGCTATGCGCTTACCGTATTCAAGATACCCAGCTAGCGCAGCAATACATTCACCAAGCCATTACATTAGCTAAAGAACAGCAACATCAAGCTCATCTTACTCAGGCTTACATCATTGCGGCACTCATTCTGAGCGATGATCCAAACCAAGCAAGCGAAACAGAAACTTACATCAACCTGGCGCAGACCAATTTAGATAAACTCAAAATTTTCCCTTTGCCTAACATGCGCTTTCAACTTCAAAAAGTATTAGCGCTTTATCACCTAAACCAAGGCAAAAGCAACGAGGCGAAAACATACTTACTTAAGGCAAAAGAAGAAGCATACGCCAGTAAATCACCTATATTACGCGCCTGGTCAGAGGCATTACTCGCCAATTATTACCTCGCAAATAGTCAGCCAGAGCTAGCTCTTAGCCATTTAAGTGAAGCAGAGCTCGACCAACAAGACGTCAATAGCAATGAAGCGCTGTTGCTCACCAGCATGCTCCAAGCCAATATCGCGCGGGTTTACCTTGGACAAGGAGAGCTAGCAATAGCTCAACAAATTCAACAAGATGCAATTGCCAATGCGGTTGACCTAGGAAACTTTGACTTACAAGCCCAAGAAATTGCCACCTTGGGCAATATGTCTGAACTAGCCGGTGACATAGATGCAGCACTGGTGCACTACCTCAATGCTAAAGAAATTGCCAAAGCCAATAACAACCTCCCCTTGCTAGCAAACATTGAGTTGCAACTCGGCAAAACCTATATGGAGTTATCAGACTACACGCCGGCACTGGTTCACTTACAAATTTCGCGACAGCTTTTTATTAGCTTAAACCAACCCAACATGTTGCTTCGTAGCTTGTTGTTGTTAGGCGAATTGCACATTAATAACAATGAAAACGGCCTAGCTATCTTGCAGTTAGAAAAGGCCGAACAATTAGCCAATACAATGGGATTAAGCAGTAGCCACAGTAAAGTGTACAAACTGCTTACCCAAGCCTATGAGAAAAATGGTAATTACGCACTGGCCTTAGAACAGTTCAAGGTATATCACAGCTTAAATCAGCAATATCAACAGATTCGTAATGAGCTTAAACGAGAGCAGTTTAAGCAGCACTATCAATACATAGAGCAAGCCCAGCAACTATCTGACCTGACTCGTGAAAAAGCGATCATTTTGCAACAAAGTAACTTTCAGCAGCTGGTGCTAGTGCTGGTTTGTGTGTTTGGCATCATGTTACTGTTTTTATTCTTGGTTACTCGACAAAAATTACTAAGCCGCAATGCTTCTCTTAACGACTTAAGTCATCAGCTCAATCACCACCCTGTCACTGGCTTACAACAGTTAGCAAATAGCGAAACACCTTTAGTATGTTTACGTGACAAACTAACCGACAAACAGCAAGCTCGTGTTCTAGTCATGCTTTCTATTGAGAGTATCAATCTAACCAGCCAGCAGACTCTAGGCTTTAAAGCTCAGCGAGACTTAATCAAACACTTCATTGAAGCTTTGGTTGAGGGCATAGAAGGCGATTTTCACTTGGGTCATATCAGTGATAAGCAAATGGTGCTATGCATAGAGCAAGAAAGCTTAAGCCCACAACAAATAAGTGAACAACTGAGTGGTCGAGCCAAAATTTGTGCAGAGCAGCAAAAAATAGAGCTTATTTTGGCCATTGGTTGCTGTAGCTTGCCATTTTTAGCTAAAGCTAAAGATGCTATTGACGATATAGGTATGACCGAAGTTGTATGGTTAGCACTTGAAGGTGCCCAACAGCTTTGTAAACAGACAAATCAAAACCAATGGGTAGAGCTTACGGCGATGAGTGGTTCACACGCTGCATTTTTCTGCAGCGACGTCACCGAAGATGTGAAACAAGCCATTGCCAAAGGCTTAGTGAAAGTAAACGCTTCCAGCGATAAGAGCTTAATAAATTGGTAAACTTATGCAAACACCAGCCCTAAAATGATGGCACTTGGGCTGCTGTAGTTATCAAAGATCTCATGTTATGCTAACTTTTAATATGTTAGGCACGCTAGGAAGTATTGGTTTAAACGATGAGCGATATCATCACTATTAAGAAGCGACTTGCGTTGGTGAGAAACGAAATAGACAGTTCCAACAAAAATCCTTCAAACCAAGATGCAAAGGTTAGAATGGAAAAAAAAGCAATAAGCCAGCTAATTTCTCGCCTATCAAAAATTTGTTATGGCCTAGACGAACAGCTCGATCAAAAACTTGAGCAACTTATCCAAGAAGTTGAAAGTAATGAAGACCTGTCGGCTATTTCTCAATACCAAAACGAATTAGATGGGCTATTCAAGCAACACAGTGAAACATTAAAAACACTACTGGCACACAATCAACGAATCATTAAAACATCGGGTGAATCGCTCAAACGTATCAACGGATTACCGCCGCAATTACGTCGCAAACTCACCGACTTTTTAGAACAAGAGCCTGCTTATTCTCACAACGACAATCAGCAACGCCTTGAACAGCTCTTAAATTACTATTACCAAGCGCTGATTAACAAACCTGCGCTGGGCGGCGCTCCATTTTCAAATGACTCAACGCCAGCAGTAAAACCCAAAGAAAGCATTCTAAATAATCGCCTACACAAGCGTATTTGTGATGATCTACAGCGGTTAATCACCGAATTAGATTACACCGGCGATGTGGGCACCAAGCTAGGCCAAGTTCGCTCAGATCTGCTCGTTGGCATTGAACCTGATGAGCTGCCAAGCTTGTGCGTTAAAGTTATTCAGTTAGTTATTGAAGGCAGCCGTGAAGAGCGCAAAGCTTCACAAGAGTTCTTATATTCACTCAATGAAAGTTTGGGTGGAGTGCATGACCAGTTTAATGACTCCTTAAGCCAAACTAAGTCTATTCATAAAGACCAAAAACAAAATGACGGTTTACTTAAAAACCGTTTGCTAGAATTAGGCGCCGAAGTTCGTTCTAGCAACGACCTTGATACTCTTAAAAACTCAATTCAAAATCGCTTAATTCAAATTGCCGATGTGTTCAAAGAAAAAGAACAACTTGAGCAAAAAACTTCTGAGCTATTAGATGAACTGGGTAATGTTGAATTAAAACTGCGCTTAGTGCGGGAAGAAACCCACGAGTACAAAAAACGCCTTAATGCGCATAAACACAAACTGTTTATAGATAGCCTAACCCAAGTTTACAACCGTGCAGCCTTGGATGAACGACTAGAGCTTGAGTACAAGCGCTGGAAGCGTTACGGCTACAATCTCGGCATGGCGGTTATCGATATTGACCACTTCAAGTCGATTAACGATAAATTTGGCCACATGGCCGGTGACAAAGCACTTAAAGTGATTGCCCGAGCCTTGCAAAATAACCTAAGAGACACCGACTTTTTAGCGCGTTTTGGTGGCGAAGAATTTGTACTGCTTATGCCAAATATTTCTCCCGATGCGGTAATGGTGCCGCTAGACAACATACGAGAGCAAATAAAGGCTTTACCGTTCAGGTTTAAAGACCAGCAAGTGTCTATCACGGTTTCTATAGGCGCGACCTTGTTTAAAGAGAGCGACAAACCACTAGATGCCTTTGAACGTGCCGACCAAGCACTTTATGAATCTAAAAGTAGTGGTCGTGACAAAGTTAACATAATCAGCTAGTTAGTTTAGCGTTGAGTTGAGAAACTCAACGCTATCCCCTCTCCTCACGCTATACTCTAGATTGCGATCCGCAAATTACCCGTGAGGTGTCGATGATTACCCATATAAACCCTGTGGGCAGTATGAACTTACTGTCAAAGCTCGAAGTAGATCAACTCACCTTAAGTGCCTCAGAAGATATTTATTTATTGTACCGAAACTGCAGCTTAGCAGTGCTCAACTCTGGCAGTAAAACCGACAGCAGTCGCGAGATACTAGAACGTTATAAAGACTTTGAGATTAACGTACTAAGCCGTGAGCGCGGGGTAAAGCTGGAGCTCGCCAACGCCCCTGAAGATGCCTTTGTTGATGGCGAAATCATTCGCGGTATTCAAGAACATTTGTTTAGTGTACTTCGCGACATTTTATATGTTTCTAACGAAATCAAAGAACAAGCCCACCTCGATCTCAATCAATCGTCACACATTACCAACTTAGTGTTCTCGATGCTGCGTAACGCTAGAGTAATTCACCCTAGAACCGAGCCAAACTTGGTAGTGTGTTGGGGTGGCCATTCCATCAATGATGTTGAATACCAATATACCCGTGAAGTAGGCAGCCAACTGGGATTACGCGAGTTAAATATTTGTACCGGTTGTGGCCCAGGCGCCATGGAAGGTCCAATGAAAGGGGCTGCGGTAGGACACGCCAAACAACGGGTTAACGATGGTCGCTACATTGGCTTAACAGAACCCAGTATTATCGCAGCCGAGCCACCTAACCCAATAGTCAACGAATTAATCATTCTGCCCGACATAGAGAAACGCTTAGAAGCCTTTGTTAGAACCGGCCACGCTATTGTTATCTTCCCAGGTGGAGCAGGCACAGCCGAAGAATTATTGTATATTCTTGGCATAATGCTACACCCTGAAAATGCCCGCCAACCTTTGCCTATTGTACTCACTGGTCCTAAATCTAGCGAAGAGTACTTCAAAAGCATTGATGAGTTTATTGGCGCAACATTAGGACACGAAGCACAGCAACGCTATCAAATAATCATTGATGATTCGGCCCGAGCAGCCCAAGTCATTAAGCAAATGATGCCTAAGGTAAAAGACTACCGTCGCGCAATTGGTGACGCCTATTCCTTTAACTGGAGCTTAAAAATCGATAGTGATTTTCAACATCCTTTTGAGCCACTACACGAGAATGTCGAAAAGCTTAATTTACACTTCGACCAAGCTCCTCAAGATCTAGCCGCAAACTTACGCAGGGCATTTTCTGCCATTGTAAGTGGTAACGTTAAAGATGAAGGCATTAAACAAATCGAAAAACATGGGCCTTTTATTATTGACGGTGACCCTAAGATAATGAAAATGTTAGATAAACTGCTAAAAGATTTTGTCGCTCAACACCGCATGAAACTACCCGGAAGCAAATACGAGCCCTGCTATAAGGTTGGAAAAGCTAAATGACCTTTGTTTTAGGCGATGTCGAAAATGGCTAAGCAGCTTGTCATCATCGATGCATTAAACCTCATCAGGCGTATCTATGCTGTGCAGCAGCAAAGAACGCCTGATGGAGCTTTAGATAATGCCACCACTATGGCCTTAGGCAGCGCCTGCAAGCGCATTATTGCTAGCCTGAAACCTTCACACATTATTGCAGTATTCGACGGAGACCATTGCGCTTGGCGCGAACAGCTTTTTCCTGCTTATAAACAAAACCGCTCACCCATGCCAGAGCAGCTTGCCAAACAATTAGAAAACTTAAAAGACCATCTATTAGATCTCGGCGTCGATTCAGTATCAGCCCCCGATGAAGAAGCCGACGATATTTGCGCCACTATTGCCAGCAAAGCAGCAGCGGCGAACTACCCAGTAACCATAGTTTCTACCGACAGAGGCTACTACAGCCTGCTTAACCACGGTGTTAACCTGTACGACTATTTTCGTCGAGAGTACATATCTATTGATGAAGTAGAAAACAAATTTGGTATTACTATCTCCCAGCTTACCGACTACTGGGCCCTTGTAGGCATTAGCAGTGTTAATGTTGCAGGCGTTGCAGGAATAGGAGCCAAAAGCGCACAAACTTTGTTAAACAACTACCCTGATGCCCAAGCTATACTAGATGATCCCTCACCTAATAAGCTCGCTCAGAAAGTACAAAATAGTTCCGCACAGCTTAACTTAGCCAAACAACTACTAAGTTTGCGAACTGATTTACAACTTGGCTTTTCTCTTAAGCACCTTCGCTATCAACACCCCACCAACTAAGTCCCTACACCTATAAAGTCTTAATCCTTTTAGCCGTGTTTTTGGGTTCATCGCAATTAAAACTAGCAAGCTACTTAACATCCATTTTTGTAGGCTATAGTGTAGTAAACCGTTTTATATTTAAACGGTTAATTCTCTTGTAGAAATTAAGGGACTAACTATATGAGCGCTAAGGCCAAAATCCTTTCACTAATGGGTTTACTCATTTCAGCTATCATCATTTTCATTTCGGTTATCGGTTTTTTAAACTTTAAATCCGCATCTGAAGTTAATTACACTAACCAACTAAATAACCAGGCGTTTTTAATATCTAAAGCCATTGAACAGAAAATGAACCGTTACTTCGATACACTTAAACTCAAAGCTTCAGAGCTGCCTTTAAGTGCAAACGGTAAAATTGATGAAAAACCGCTGGTTGACAGCTTGCACAAAATTCAAGACGCCTTAGAAGTTCTCAATGCTTACGTAGGTTTAGAGAATGGTGACACCTACGCTGCAAGTAATGATGGCATCATTCCAAACTTCAATGCAAAGCAGCTAAATAGAGAATGGTATCGACGAGGCATGGCAAATGAACCACAGATAGTCACAACCCCCTACACAAGTAGTACTGGGGATGTGGTAATGGCTGTGGCTGTGCCAGTCATTCGAAATGGTAAGCCGGTGGCTATTCTGTCAATCAATCTCGCGCTCAATCAAATTACCACCTTCATTGACGGCCTGTCTGAGGAAAACCAGTTGTTTGTTAGCCGCGAAGACGGCTTTATTATTGCGTCTAAGTACACAGACTACATTGGTAAAAATCTGCTTGAATTACGTCCATCCTATCGTCAATACAACGATCAAGCTTCTAGTCAGCATGACTACGAATTTGATGGTACAGCGTACTCTGTTGTTTCTGCTAAAGTTGCCAACTTAAACTGGACGGTTTGGGCATGGGACAAATGGGAGAATATCAATCGAGCTTCCAATGACAACTTAGTGCTTACTGCCTCAATCGCCGTATTGCTGCTGCTAATAGCACTAGCTGTATGTTACTGGGTAGTAATGAAGCTAATGTACGGCCCAATTGGTGGTGAGCCAGCCACAATAGAGACCATTGTACAAAATATAGCAAAAGGAGATCTGCGCTACTCCTCTCAACAATCTGGCCAGGAAACCGGTATTTATCAAGCGGTGTTATCAATGGTTAATAGCTTAACTAGCATTGTCACTGGTATTAACACTGCAACCGAGCAGCTCAATCAATCTTCTTCGTTAATTCACCAATCCGCCACGTCTGTGAATACCAGCTCAGAATCTCAAATGATGCAGTTAGAGCAAACCTCTACAGCAATGAATCAAATGACAGTCACCGTTGACGAAGTTGCGCGCAATGCACTGCAAGCCTCTAGTGCGGCGACAGAAGCAAATGACCAGTCGGCTCAAGGCATCAGCGTAGTCAATGAAATGAACAGCAACATTAGCTTATTAGTTTCAGGCATCGAAGAGGTGCAACAAGTGATTGGTAAGCTTGAAATGGAGACAGAGGGCATTGGTCGTATATTGGAAGTAATTAGAGGCATTGCTGAACAAACCAACTTACTGGCGCTTAATGCAGCCATTGAAGCAGCTCGTGCAGGAGAGCAAGGTCGAGGGTTTGCGGTAGTTGCTGATGAAGTAAGAAACTTAGCCAATCGAACTCAGGACAGCACTAATGAAATTCAGGAAATGATTACCAATCTTCAAACTGAAGCTAAGAACTCGGTGTCTCTAATGGAAACCAATGCAAAAGATGCGCAACAAACTTCTGAAAAATCGGAACTCGCTAATCAAGCGCTTAATGCGATTAGCGATTCAATCTCGGTAATCCACGATATGAATGCTCAAATCGCCACCGCTGCAGAACAACAAACCCTAGTAGCAGCTGAAATAAACAGCAGCATTGTAGGTATAAATGATTTAGCTAAAACCACCTTTGACAGCTCAGAAAACAACAGCAAAATGGTTGAAGAGTTAAGCAACATTGCTACGCGCTTGAATAAATCAGTAGAAGTATTCAAGTTTTAACTAGGCTAAATAGCGCTAATAGATTTTTGTATTGTAATCAAGCTAATACCTTAGTCTTAGCTATTTCCTTTTGAGTATTGCGTTAAAAAATTGTAAACTCTGTGTTGCTCGAACTCCTCAAACGTCGGGCATTAACACGGAGTGTTACCTCCTCCCCCTTAAATAATAAAAATGCCTACGAATTAGGAAGAGATATGTCAACAAGACGAATCACCGTCATACCTGGAGATGGTATTGGCCCTAGTATTATCGAAAGTGCAATCGCGATTATGGATAAAGCGGGTTGTGGTTTCGAATATGATTTTGCCAACGCCGGCCTAGCAGCGCTAGAAAGCGATGGCAGCCTGTTGCCTGAAAAATCACTGCAACTTATCGAACAAAATGGCATCGCCCTTAAAGGCCCTCTAACCACACCGGTTGGCACTGGCTTTACTTCTATCAACGTGTCTATGCGTAAACACTTTGACCTTTACGCCAACCTACGCCCTGTACGTTCATTTGTTGGTACCAAAGCACGCTACGAAGATGTAGATATTATTACCGTTCGTGAAAACACCCAAGGCATGTACTCAGGTGTTGGCCAAAAGCGCAGCGAAGATGGCTCAAGCGCCGAAGCGATGAGTATTATAACTCGAGACGGCGCAGAGCGTATTGTTAAGTTTGCCTACGAATTAGCTCGCCGCGAAGGCCGTAAAAAAGTAACTGCAGTTCATAAAGCAAACATCATGAAATCGACGTCAGGTTTGTTCCTAGAAGTGGCTCGTGAAGTGGCTAAGCAATACCCAGACATCGAATCTGAAGAGATGATTGTAGACGCAGCCTGTATGAACTTAGTGATGTACCCAGAGCGTTTCGACGTGATGGTTACCACCAACTTGTTTGGTGATATTTTGTCAGACTTATGTGCTGGTTTAGTGGGCGGCCTTGGTATGGCTCCTGGCGCCAATATTGGTGAACGAGCAGCCATTTTTGAAGCCGTGCACGGTAGCGCACCAGATATTGCCGGCCAAGATATTGCTAACCCAACTTCAGTTATTCTAGCCAGTATTCAAATGCTTGAATATTTAGGCATGGAAGACAAAGCCGCTAATATTCTTAGTGCAGTGAAAGACGTTATCGCTAGCGGTGACAGAACCACTCGCGATTTAGGTGGCACAGCCGGTACTAAAGAGTTTACTCAAGCGATTTTAGATCGCCTATAAACACCAAATAGCAGCATAAGTAACAACAAAAAGGCAGCCTAGGCTGCCTTTTTTAATGCTCAAGTCTTGTTGCTACCCTAGTAAACCCGCGCAAATACCGTGATCTCTTCTCGGTCATGATAGAGATGTTTAGCCCTTACCTCATGCTCAAAACCCAGCTCACTTAAACCCTCTTTAAGTAAGTTAAGATCTTGGTTTACCTCAGCAAAACGTTGCTTCATTGGCAGCTTCAAATTAAACATGGCATATTGACACCAGCCGTTTGCCAACCACTTCAGCATTAAACGACTTACTTTAGCCGGGCGCTCTACCATGTCGCAAACTAGCCAGCTCACATTGCTTCGCTCAGGCTGGTATTTAAAGCCATCTTCACGATAGTGCTGCACTTGGCCGGTATCCATTAAGGATTGAGCCATTGGGCCATTATCAATGGCGGCTACGAACATATTTCGTCTTACCAACTGGTAAGTCCAACCGCCCGGGCATGCTCCCAAATCAACAGCGTGTTGGCCATTTTGAATATACTGCTCTCGCTCCTCGTCATTTAACAACACCATAAAGGCTTCATCTAATTTGAGCGTAGAACGACTTGGCGCTTCAGCTGGAAACTTAAGGCGCAAGATACCGTTGTGCTGTGCGTTACCATTTCGAGTATCAGAATAACCTAACCAACAATGAGTACCGCTAACAAAAAACAACTGCATGGCTGGCAACTTAGGGTTGGTATTTTTGGTCAGCCACTGGTGCTTAACCAAGGCATTTTCCAAAGGCCGAGTAAATTTTTTACAAAAGCTAGACAAGGCTTTGCCATCGTTAGTATCGGGGTATTCCAAGCGCAAACTGCCACACTTTGGTAGCTTTTGCTCCACCGCAAGAATAGATGCGACGCGATTTGCCTCATCGAGCTGCAACTCTGCAAGCGCCAAAAACCAGTGTCTAGCGAAGACCAACTGACGAAAGTCGGTAGCTTGATACAACGCTTGTGCGTGCTCTGATTGATAACAACTAAACTCCACAAAACCTGCTCCACTGCTGGCTTTGGCGTAACCAAAGAAGCCTAGTTGCTCAGCATGAAACTGGATCTCTGCGGCACAGTCGCTCTCAAAGCCGGTGCGACAATACAAAATTACACTACTCATTTGCACTTCTCTTTGTTGGCAAAGCTAAGCTTAGCCAAGCAATAATCAAAATAAATCCGCCAATTGGGGTTATTGGCCCAAACACCTTTGAGCCCAAAAAAGCCAAGCAGTATAAGCTACCAGCAAATAGCCAACCACCCAAAATCCACAACACAGCCGTTAATCGGCGTTTATCTATCACCACCAAGGCCGCCACTAAATGAATGATTTGATAAAATACACCGATTTCAATCCACGATAACTGCGCTTCACCCAAAAAACGACTAAAACCATGCGCCGCACCCGCGCCCATTATCACGGTCACCGCTCCACTAAGTGCCAGTAACAGTCGCAAAGCCCAAGGTGTTTGATTAAGCGTACTCATTCTGCATCCACCAAACCTTCATTAACAAACTCTTGTTGCTCTTGCTCAACCAGAGAAATCATCCATTCTCGAAACGCAACCAACTTGCCTTGTTCGGCTTGGCTGGGTTTGCATACCATGTAATAGGCATTTTTGCTTAACAAGACTTGCTCGAAGGGACAGACCAAGCGGCCTGCTTCAATCTCAGGCTTGGCCAATACGCTATGCCCTAGAGCAACCCCCTGCCCATAAACTGCTGCTTGCAGCACCATGGTTGAGTGAGAAAAAATAGGGCCGTGGTTTACATTCATTTGCCGTAATCCCACCAACTTAAACCAGGCTTTCCAATCGTGACGGGCGGTATCATGTAACAAAGTGTGATATTGCAAATCTTCAGGTTTAGTGAGGGCTTTATCGCCTACCAACAAACTAGGAGCACACACTGGAACTAAATACTCAGTATGTAGTTTGTCGGCACGCAGACCTGACCAATTTCCCCGGCCATAATAAATCGCAACATCAACATCTTCTGTTAATGAGCCTTCGTATAAATCGACGGCTTTAATTCGTACATCAATATCGGGATGCATCTCACTAAATTGCGATAAACGTGGTACCAGCCATTGAATAGCAAAACTGGGTTGTAAACTAACCGTAATGGTTCCTTTAGCGCCTCGTGCTAACAAACGATCGGTGGCTTCGGTTAAAGAAATAAATATATCTTTAATATCTAAGAAGTAGCCTTGACCTTCTTCGGTTAGCAGTAAGGCCCTGTTTTTCCTTCGAAAAAGCTTTAACCCTAAGAATTCTTCTAAGGCTTTTATTTGGTGACTAACAGCTGCTTGGGTCACAAAAAGCTCTTCAGCAGCTCGAGTAAAACTAAGATGCCTAGCAGCCGCTTCAAAGGCTTTTAAGGCATTAAGTGGAGGCAAACGACGCGCCATTTTAACATCCCATTAACGGATAAGTTTTTCTAATCTATGGTCATTATAATTTATCTGTTGTTGTAGGACCAGTTGCAGATTACTATGCACACGCAATCAGGCGAAGGGGTCTGACGCAGCATCTAAAATCAAGGTGTTATGTCAGGCCTCTTTGAGTAATTACCGGATTTGTAATTACTTGATTGCTATGTTGTGTTTGCATTTGTCAGCCCTTTTGCTGGCTTCCCTGTTTCTTATTTTGACTCTGTCTGTCAAAAAGAATTTTAAGCCACTGTTTATGCAGTGGCTTTTTTTTGCTTTAAATTCAAGGAAGTAGTCTTAAGAACATGATGAGCTGTTTGAAAAGCGCACTAAACCAAACATTAAAAAAAATAATCTTTGATCTAACTCACTAAACAGCCCTAGTTCACTATACAGACAGAGATAGTTGCCGTTTTTGTTGATATTGATAAAACCACAGGCTTAACAAACCCAGAAGCAAAATGGGTAGTGCTGCGTAATTGACCGCTTGCCAACCCAAAGAGTGCTCTAACCAGCCAGCAGACAAAGCCGATATTGCCACCAAAGAAAACACCGTAAACTCGTTAGTAGCCTGTGCTTTAGCCTTCTCGGAAGGTCGATAAGACTGAGTAAACAACTGGGTAGCACCAATAAACATGAAGTTCCAACCAATGCCTAACAAACTTAAAGCCAAGGCAAAATGGCCAAAACTATTACCCATTAAATTAATCGCCACGCAGGCAAACATTAGCCAAAGACCAATAAACATCACACGAAGTAAGCCGATGCGTTGAATGAGGTGCCCGGTAACAAAAGACGGAGCGAACATGCCCAAGACATGCCATTCGATAACACTGGCTGATTGGGAGAAAGCGTAACCATGGTGATGCATAGCTAGCGGAGTTGCTGTCATCAATAAGTTCATTACAAAGTAGCTCACGGCTGCAGCAAGCATTGCAACCCAAAAGCCAGGCCCTTTAATAAGGTCTAACAATGGCCTCGCGTCTTGCGCTTCTAATTCTGGATTAACAAGGGGTTTAAACCGAATCAGCAGCAATAAAATTAGCGCAATGATGTATAAGCCCAGAAGACCAACAAATGCCCCAATAAATGGCTGTTCAGGCCACCAATTTTGGCTATAGATAGCTAAGTTAGGCCCAACCACAGCAGCAATAACGCCGCCTACCATTATTGTGGAAATTGCTCTCGGCTGTTGATCGTCATCACACAGTTCGATGGCTGCAAACCGATAAAGCATTCCAAAACCAATCCCAATACCTAACAAGAATGTGGCGACGCAGAACAACAAGAAGGCTTCTGCTTGTAAGGCGTAAACAGCCAGCAATGCTCCACCAACCCCAATTGAGTTTCCCAGAACAAACCCTTTTTTCCTACCTGTTGCCCCCATGATTAAAGAAGCGGGAATGGTGGCAAGCATTAATCCTAAAAATTGCATAGCAACAGGAAAGGTAATCCAAGCAGCAGAAGGAGCCAATTGCTGGCCAATTAAACCAGTAACTGCCACGAGTAGAATATTCCCGGTAGTTAACAAGGCCTGACAAATGGCCAGCATCCATACAAAAATGTTCAAATCAAAGCTCCATGAAAACGAGCTATAACTATAAGGTAATATTGGGACGAAGGGCAGCAGCTAATCATCTACCGCTTTGGATACAGCCTTATTGATGAAAGGCTATACCCAATGATTAAGAAAAGGTTGCTCACGCAACTTTAAATTGCCTTGCTAATTGGTCTTGCTTAGAAGCAAGTAATTTAAGTTTAGAGCTCACATCTACCACTTGAGCTATGTCTGAATAGTTTTGCTCAGAGCCACTCGATATGACATTGATATTCTTAGCAATGGATTGAGAGGTATGTTGTTGCTGAAGCGCAGCACTGGCTATTTGGCTGCTCATATCTGCGATTTCTTCTACTAAGCGGTGAATGTTTTCTTGAGCATCAAATGCATCGCTACTCATATTAATACTGTTTTGCATTTCTTCTGCACACTCGCCCATTACAGCTACTGCTTTTTGCGAACCTTGCTGTAGATTTTCAATCATAGAGTGAATCTCTGAGGTAGAGTTAGCAGTTTTCTGTGCCAAGTTACGTACTTCATCGGCAACGACTGCAAAGCCTCTGCCCTGCTCTCCGGCCCTTGCAGCTTCAATCGCTGCATTTAGCGCTAATAGATTAGTTTGTGCGGCTATTCCATCAATCACTTCTAAGATACTGGCTATATCGGTGCTCAGGCGTTCAACGTCTGAAATAACCACGCTAGATTGGCTAATCTTATTAGAGAGTTGTTGAGTGACCTCAACGCTAGAGCTTACCACTCTGCGGCTAAGATCTGCTGCTTGTTTAACTTCGTTAACACGTTCCAGCGACAAATCTGCTGAGCTAGACACTTGTACCACTGATTGCTCCATTTGAGTCATCGCTGCGGCCACATTTGCTGTTTCACTGCGTTCACTATCTAGTTTGCCTGTTACTCGCTCTGCACTATGCAGATTGTGAATGGATACTTCGTTAATATCATTAGCTGTAACGCTTAATTCGCCAAGCATCTCACGCAAACGATCAACCACTTGGTTAACGCTAGTAGCCAGCTCACCAAACTCATTTTGTTGCGAATAGTTCACTTTATTCCGCAAATCACCACTCGCTACATCACGCAGGGTTTGCTTCATTAACTTCAGAGGTTTACGAATAATGCTAGCGACGTGGTAACAAACGGCGATAACCATCACCAATGCCAACACAATTATTCCGGCTAAAACACTCAAACTTTGACTAAATGTAGCGTCTGCCGCTTCTCCTGCTAATTGTGCTTGAGCTTGAGAAAACTGATTTATCTCGCCAACAACAAGTAATAAATCATCCAGCTGCTCGGTGGCCAAATTAATCTGTTGCTGTAACCGATCTCGCGTTCCAATGTAAGCAAGGTGCAGGCTCAATATACCGCCAACCTGCATAGTTTCCTTGCTTAGCTCATTGATATTATGGGCGATTGAGCCATTGGCAATATCTTCAACTGTTTTAACCGAAGCGGCAATATCTTCAAAATCTAAACTAATAGCTTCTCGCTTTTTCTGATTACCAGACAGTACCTTTTCAATTAATGCCGCGTTATGACTGTTCAAGGCTTTTAAGCTATTTACTTCAATAAAGGTTAGCGTTGTCTCTAGCGAGGCATAAATGGATTTAACAAAAGTTTTATCTTCAACGATCAAGCGCTCTAAGTCACTGCGTATTTGCCCCGGTAATCGCTGAACGCGAATCCGTTTATCGGCAACTACAGCCTGTTGTTGTTGTTGCTGCTGATATAACTCCATAACTTGCTCAGCATTTATTTTATAAGCTAGCCATTGCTCATTTAACTCCGCGTACAAATTAGGATTGTTAGCCTGCTGTTGAATAACTATGTCTAGCTGTTGTTGGGTGACACTAATAGCTTGATTATAGGCTTGTTCGGCCGCAAGCATACGCTGCTCATTGCCCGAGAGAAGGTAGTTCTTTAAGTGTTTATCTACAGCCAACAGTTGGTTGGCTAAAACACCCGACTCAAGTACTTGGGGGGTGAATTTATCTGTGACTTTTTTCACTGCATTATTTAACGAGTCTGTAGAGTAAAAAGACACCGCGCCCAGTGCTAGCACCATCGCTCCTAACACAGCAAAGCCAATTATAATGCGAGTAACAATATTTATACTTCTTATTGCGTACATCAACTTCTCCCTAACTGCTCTAATCAAGTTCCATCCAATCTCGCGGTTTAATTCTGCTAAATTGTCACTTTAAAACATTACCTAATTTCATCACTTAGCTATATCGGCAAATTTAAGAAACCGGTTTCAGTACTCATTTTTATCGGCAATTTATTTTTAAAGTCGAATTAAATTCACATTATTAAAGCTTCAAACTTTAGCTAGGCACAAAAAAAGCGCCATTAAGGCGCTTTGTTCAATGAGCGAAAGTTTATTCCCACTCAATGGTCGCTGGCGGTTTGCCAGAGATGTCATAAACAACCCGTGAAATACCATCTATCTCGTTGATAATACGGTTGCTTACGTTACCTAAGAAATCATAAGGTAAGTGTGCCCAGTGAGCGGTCATAAAATCGATGGTTTCTACTGCGCGCAGCGATACAACCCAATCGTACTTACGAGCGTCACCCATTACGCCTACCGAACGAACCGGTAAGAAAACGGTGAAGGCTTGGCTTACTTTATGGTAAAGATCAGCTTTGTGTAGTTCTTCGATAAAGATAGCGTCAGCGCGACGTAGCAAGTCACAGTACTCTTTCTTCACTTCACCCAATACACGTACCCCTAAACCCGGTCCAGGGAATGGGTGGCGATACAACATATCGTAAGGAAGCCCTAACTCTAGGCCAATTTTACGTACTTCGTCTTTAAACAACTCACGTAAAGGCTCAACTAAGCCCATTTCCATATCGTCTGGTAGGCCACCAACATTATGGTGTGATTTAATCACGTGAGCTTTACCGGTTTTAGACGCTGCCGATTCGATAACATCAGGGTAAATAGTACCTTGAGCCAGCCACTTAGCGTTCTTAAGCTTTTTCGATTCTTCATCAAATACATCAATGAATACATGGCCGATGATTTTACGCTTCTTCTCTGGGTCACTTTCGCCAGCCATTGCATCAAGGAAACGATTCTCAGCGTTTACATGAACGATGTTCAAACCAAAGTGGTTACCAAACATATCCATGACTTGCTGGCCTTCATTTAAGCGCAGCAAACCGTTATCTACAAATACACAGGTAAGCTTGTCACCAATGGCGCGCTGAATGAGCATTGCCACTACCGATGAATCAACTCCGCCACTCAAACCTAGAATAACTTCGTCATCACCCACTTGTTGCTTAATTTGCGCAACCGCGTTTTCAATAATTGATTCTGATGTCCATAAAGCGTCACAAGCACAAATGTCTTTCACGAAATGCTCAAGCATTCGCAAGCCCTGGCGAGTATGAGTCACTTCAGGGTGGAACTGCACGCCGTAGAAGTTTTTCTCTTGATTCATCATGGCAGCAAACTCACAACTAGGAGTTTGCGCTACAGTGGTGAACCCTTCAGGAATAGCCGACACTTTATCACCGTGGCTCATCCATACATCTAACAATGCGTTGCCGTTTGGCGCTACAGCATCTTCAATCGCTTTAAACAACGGCGATTGAGCAACCACTTCAACTTGAGCATAACCAAATTCACGCTGGCCTTCGCCTTGAATAACCGCGCCGCCCAATTGCTCAGACATGGTTTGCATGCCGTAACAAATACCTAATACTGGTACTCCAGCGTTAAACACATACTCTGGAGCTCGAGGAGAGTCATTTTCAGTTACGCTTTCTGGGCCACCGGCCAAAATAATGCCGTTTGGTGCGAACTCGCGGATATCGGCTTCTTCTACATCCCAGCTCCACAATTCACAATAAACGCCTATTTCACGAATACGACGTGCGATAAGTTGGGTATATTGCGATCCAAAATCTAAAATTAGAATACGATGTTCGTGGATATCTCTGCTCATAATCACTTACTTTTAAAAAAGGCTGATAAAACTAAGCGCCTTGCGGCGCTTAGAGAAGAAAAACAAACTACCTAGGCTTAGCCCATACGGTAGTTAGGTGCTTCTTTAGTAATCGTTACGTCATGTACGTGACTCTCACCCATACCTGCGCTAGTTACACGCACAAACTCTGCTTTAGTATTTAGTTCATTGATAGTTGCACAACCGGTTAAACCCATGCATGAACGTAGTCCGCCCATTTGCTGGTGAATAATCGCTTTTACTGGACCTTTATAAGCTACGCGGCCTTCAATACCTTCTGGCACCAATTTGTCAGCAGCGTTGTCTGTTTGGAAGTAGCGATCTGATGAACCTTGAGACATTGCGCCAAGCGAGCCCATACCACGGTAAGACTTAAACGAACGGCCTTGGTAAAGTTCAATTTCACCAGGTGCTTCTTCAGTACCAGCAAACATGCTACCAACCATTACACAGGAGGCGCCAGCCACTAAGGCTTTTGCAATATCACCTGAGAAACGAATACCGCCGTCGGCGATAACCGGAATATCACGACCTTTCAGCGCTTCAACGGCATCAGCTACCGCAGTAATTTGTGGCACACCTACACCCGTTACAATACGCGTAGTACAGATTGAACCTGGGCCAATACCTACTTTAACCGCACTTACACCAGCGTCAGCCAAAGCTAGCGCGCCAGCGCCTGTTGCTACGTTACCGCCAACTATAGGCAGCTCTGGGTATTTTTCGTGAGTGGCTTTAATACGATCTAATACGCCTTGCGAATGGCCGTGAGACGAGTCGATTAACAATACGTCAACGCCCGCTTCAACTAAGGCGTCGATGCGCTCTTCGTTACCAGCACCAGCGCCTACAGCAGCGCCTACACGTAAGCGACCAAAGCTATCTTTACAAGCATTAGGTTTACGCTCGGCTTTTTTGAAATCTTTTACGGTGATTAAGCCAGTAAGTTTAAAGGCATCATCAACCACTAGCATTTTTTCAATGCGGTGTTCGTGCATTAGCTTTTCAACTACGTCACGAGAGGTATCAGTGGTCGTCACCAAACGCTCTTTTGGTGTCATTACTTGAGAAACAGTTTTAGAAAAATCTGTTTCAAAACGTAAATCACGGCCAGTAACAATACCCACTAAATCGTTAGCTTCAGTTACCACTGGAAAACCAGCGAAACCATGGATCTGACGCAGCTCAGCAATTTGACCTAGAGTTAACTCAGGAGTTACCGTAATTGGCTCAAGTACAATACCTGCTTCAAACTTCTTCACTTTACGCACTTCAGCAGCTTGCTGCTCAATGCTCATGTTCTTGTGAATAAAGCCAACACCGCCCTCTTGCGCTAGTGCAATCGCAAAATTAGCTTCAGTTACTGTATCCATGGCAGCAGACACCATAGGAATACTAAGCGGGATATCTTTGGTTAGACGTGTCGCCAAATTGGCGGTATTTGGAAGTACTTCTGAGTGAGCCGGAAGTAGTAGTACATCATCGAAGGTTAAGGCTTCTTTGGAAATTCTCAACATAGCAACATTCGCCTAAATCAGTTAATAAAGGGATAAAATATTGCGGTCGGATTATAGGTATAAAGCTGGCCAAGGTAAATTGAAAAATGTTATTTTCTTACATTATTTTCAATTTAGCTTCGAGTTGGCTAATGCAAAACAATCAAATCGCCCAAAATATCCTCAGTGTAAGTCAATTAAACCAGCAAGTTAGGCGATTACTAGAGAACTCTCTAGGCACAGTTTGGTTAGCAGGGGAAATCTCTAATTTTGCTACGCCATTTTCTGGCCATTGGTACTTCAGTTTAAAAGACGATGATGCTCAAGTGCGCTGCGCCATGTTTAAGGGTGCTAATCGTAAAGCAGTATTTACCCCAGAAAACGGTATGCAAGTGCTGGTAAAAGCCAAAATCACCATGTATGAACCACGTGGCGATTACCAGCTCATTGCAGAAGCGATTCACCCTGCTGGAGACGGCGCCCAGCAGCAAGCGTTTGAACAATTGAAAATGAAACTAGCCAGCGAGGGCTTATTTGGTCAAGCAGAAAAGCAAGCCTTACCTGAATATCCGAGCACCATTGGCGTGGTTAGCTCTGCCTCTGGAGCAGCCTTACAAGATATCTTGTCGGTTCTTCAACGCCGTGCGCCCGCTATACAAGTGATAGTTTATCCTGCTGCGGTGCAGGGAGATGCCGCTGCAAATCAACTTATTAGTATGATTGAGCTTGCCAACCAACGAGAAGAAGTCGATTTACTTATTGTTGGCCGTGGTGGTGGCTCTAAAGAAGATTTATCTGCCTTTAATGATGAAGCACTCGCGCGCTGTGTATTTAATTCAAACATACCGGTGATATCTGCGGTGGGTCACGAAGTGGACGACAGCATTTGTGATTTAGTGGCAGACATACGCGCTGCAACGCCCTCTGCTGCCGCAGAAATTGTTAGCCAACAAGCTAGTCAGCTTTCAGTAAGTTTAAACAAACTACGTCAGCAACTAGAGCAAAGTTATTTGCATATGCTTAGTCGCCAACAGATCCGCCTCAAGCAGCTTCATCATCAAGTAGAAACCCAATCGCCTATTCATCTATTAGAACAGCAGCAGCAACGCTTTGACGAGCTTAGCCACCGTTTGAGCTTTGCCCATCAACAAAGCTTAAGCCGCAGCAAGCAGCGCCAGCAAGAAGCTAGCTCACGTTTAAAACACTCTCTTTTAGCACAAAAGCTCGGTCGTCATCAGCAACGCTTAGTTCAACTTAAGCAACGGCTGAATCTAGCCAGTGATAAGCACCTTCAGCACCAGCAAGACGCTTTGGTAAATGCTTGTCGACAAATGGATAATTTAAGCCCGTTACGTGTATTGGAACGAGGTTTTAGTTTAGTAACTCAACAAGAAAACATTGTTAAATCTGCTGCGGATTTAAGCATTGGAGACCAAGTCAACATCAGATTTGCCGATGGCAAGCATAACGCAACAATTATTGACTAAGTGTTAGCGTTTTAAACGCCAAGCTCACATCTAGTGAGTTAGTCATCAAAATTGATGGGATTTTAGTTAATTCTGACATAAGATTGATTCGACTAAACCGAATAGCTAGTTGGTTCGCAGTTTAGCTAGAATGTCGACTAAACCCACTAAGAGGTAAAGCGAGCATTCGGGTAACTAACTAGATATCAATATAAAAAGTAAATTAGCAGCAATACTATGAATTCATTGGATAGCACCAAGGAGCGAGAGCTAACCAGTGTCGATAACAGGGAACAGTTGATCGGTATGATATACCGTGCGGCGGCAGAACCTGAATATTGGCCCGATTTGCTTGAGCACCTATACATGATGCCAGAACTTCAAAGCACAGAAGATCTTGGCCACTCAGACCCCTCTTCGGCAAAATTAAGCCAAATGCTCGATGCGGTATCTCCGCAATTGTCGATGGCTCAGAGTCAATACTCTGAACGAAACCAAATTTTACTGGAACACTTTAACCAAGCATTGAATATCGCCAAGCGTATTTACCAGCTTGAAGAAAAAAACCATTCACTTAACTCTTTGCTAGACCACATTCCGGTTGGCGTAATTTTGGTGAATGCTAAGAATGAAATTTTGCTTACAAACGAGCTAGCAGAGGAAACCCTGCAGCTCGGCCAAGGTTTGTACCAACGCAACAAAAACTTGGTTACTCAGCAAAGTGAATCAACAGACTTACTCAACCAGTATGTAGAAGAGCTGTCTTCTTTAGGGCCTAACGAATCGAGTAGCCGCGGACTACCGATTCAAATAGGTGAAGAGACAGATGTGCAAACCATGGTGATTCTGAGCCCGGTTAATCACCTGCAAAATCCAAGCTTAGAGCGAAATGCCAGTGTGGTGGTATTCATCTCCCCTTCTCGCCCTGACGTGGAGCTTGATTTAGCCGCATTTGCCGACGGTTATAACTTAACCCCAAAAGAAGCGCGCATCGTTAATTATATTGCGCAAGGCATGTCGCCTCCCGATATTGCTGACAAGATTTTTGTTAGTTACAACACCGTTCGAACTCAGCTTAAATCAGTTTTCAAGAAAACCAATGTTAGCAGCCAAAGCGAATTAGCCAGCTTAGTGCTAACCGGGCCTTGGGGAATGCTATCGCAAAGTAGCCGTCATTTTGACTTTGCCGAAGCTCATGACCTTAACGCGCGCTACTTTACTCTGCCCGATCAACGTAAGTTGTGTTACCAAGAATATGGCAGCCCAAAGGGCAAGCCAGTAGTGTATTGCCACAGCATTTTGGGTAGTCGCTTAGAGAACTTTTTTGATGACGTTGATTTGGCAAAACACCTAGGTTTACGTTTAATTAGCATCGACCGCCCCGGTTTCGGAGGCTCTGATTACTGCGAAAACTACGGTTTTGTTAGCTGGTCACAAGACTTAGCAGCACTTCTCGACCATCTAGGGCTAGAGCAAGTACAGTTACTTGGTTATGCCACAGGAGGCGTTTACGCCGCCTGCTGCGCAGCGAGTATTCCTGAGCGAATTAGCAAGATGACCATTGTGAGCTCAGGTGATGCCCTCACCTACGACAGTGATTATGAGGCGACTGCTAAGCTATATCGCATGCACATGAAGCTGGCTCGTGATTTTCCGAGTATGCATCGCTTATTTACTAATATTCTTGATAAGGGCCTACACAAAGACCCCAACAAATTATTTAAGGTATTAGCTCGCGATCTAGAAGGTACCGATGTAGAACTATTTGAAAGCCCACAGTTTAGGGAAAAGTTTGGCCGCTATTTAAAAGAGTCAAAGATCCAAGGCGGTAATGCCTTTTCTGACGAAGTGCGCCAGGTGATGTCACCTTGGGGCTTTGAGTTAGAAGATATTAAGGTAAGCACTCAGTTATTTCATGGCGAACAAGACAAGCATATTCCTTTGGTACTAGCAGAACGTTTTATCGAACGCGCCGCCAATGCCAAACTTACGGTAATTCCAGATCAGGGTCATTACATGATTTATCGGCAATGGCCAGAAATACTCAAAAGTGTTGCTAGCAACTAAAGCAGCATTATGAGAACAAAAAAGGCGGCCAATGGCCGCCTTTTTATTAGCTGTCTAAGCGCTCATAACGCCGAACAACAGCTCGCTTCGATTTTAACTCATTACAGCTATTACAAAAGTAATCCACCGCACCACAGGCTTTTAGCTCTTCAAGCTCGGCATCACACTTATCGCAATGCACTGTCTGGGAAAACTTATGGTGGCAAGCACCACATAACCAATGGTCATGTTCATGTTGTAATTCACCATCACACTCTGGGCAAGCTATTTCAATACTCATGGCTGACTCCGGCTATTTCTTTTTATACCTGCTTACAGTTTGCATTTTTTTACGACGACGCTCTTGCGCTAGAGTAAGTTTTGACTTCTTATCCGAAAATGGATTTTCGCCTTCTTTAAACTCTACTCGAATTGGCGTGCCCATAATTTCTAGCGCTTTACGGTAGTAATTCATCAAATAGCGCTTATAAGAGTCTGGTAAAGAGTTTACCTGATTACCATGCACCACAATTCTCGGTGGGTTATAACCGCCAGCATGAGCATAGCGCAACTTAACCCTACGACCGCGCACCAATGGCGGCTGATGGTCGTCTTGAGCCATTTGCATAACCTTGGTTAGCATGGAGGTAGAAACCCGCTTAGTAGCGCTTGCGTAAGCTTCCTGTACCGATTCATAAAGGTGGCCAACACCAGTTCCATGCAGCGCTGATATAAAGTGAACCCGAGCAAAATCAATAAAGCCTAAACGTCTATCAAGTTCGGTTTTAATCCGCTCTTTGTGCTCGTTATCTAAGCCATCCCACTTATTCACTGCAAGTACTAGTGCTCGACCGGCATTAAGCACAAATCCAAGTAAGCTTAAGTCTTGATCTGAAATACCGTCTTTTGCATCGATAACGAGCATTACAACGTTAGCATCTTCAATGGCTTTAAGGGTTTTAATAACCGAAAACTTCTCGACGGTTTCAGTCACTTTACCGCGCTTACGTACCCCTGCGGTATCAATCAAGATGTAATCTTGCTCTTCTCGCTGCATAGGAATATAGATGCTGTCACGGGTGGTGCCAGGCATGTCGTAAACCACCACACGGTCTTCACCTAAAATCCGATTAGTCAGCGTAGATTTACCCACATTTGGCCGACCAACAATGGCCAGCTTAATCGGTAAATCAGCAAACTTCTGGGCTAACTCATCCAGCTCAGACTCTGTCATCTCTTGAGTATCAGCTTGCTCTAGATCTGGCTCTTCAGTTTGATTTTCTGTCTGCTCAGTAACAAAAGGACGTAATGCCTCTTCTAACAACAGGTTTACGCCTCGACCGTGGGCCGCAGCAATATGATGAACTTCACCAAGGGCCAGCGCGTAAAATTCACCACAAGCAGCATCGGCATCAATACCATCAGTTTTGTTAGCAACTAAGAAAACTTTCTTTTCTTGTTTACGCAAGTGGTGGGCAATGGCTTCATCAGCTATAGTCATCCCCGCACGTGCGTCAACCAAAAATAGCACCGCATCGGCCTCTTCAATGGCTTGCAAAGATTGTTGAGCCATCATTGCATCAATACCTTCTTCATCGCCGTCGATACCGCCAGTATCAATTACAATGAACTCTTGCTCCGCCACTTTAGCTTGACCATATTTGCGGTCACGAGTCAGTCCTGGGAAATCAGCGACTAAGGCATCCCTGCTGCGTGTAAGGCGATTAAATAACGTAGATTTGCCAACATTTGGGCGTCCCACTAAGGCGACAACAGGAAGCATAAGGGCCTCATTTTTTAGAATACATGACATGACAAAGGCTCATGGTTAATTCACCATGAGCCTTTTGTACACAATTATAACAACTTAACTGCGATCTAGCGCAATTAACTTACCACTTCGTGTTTGAAGGATAATTTTGTCGGAGGTTACCACAGGCGCAACATATAAGCCGCTTTTATCTACTAACATTTTGCTAGTAAGCTCACCGGTTTCACGATCAAGCCAATATAAATAGCCTTCACTGTCGCCGACAAGCACCTTACTTCCGTCTACCGCAGGAGCAGTAACGATTCGGTAAGACAACGCGCCTTGGGTCCACTTCTCAACCCCGTTATTTCGCTCGATGCTATATACATTGTCGCTAACGTCGGTCACGAACAGACTTAAGCCAGAAGATGCAATATTTTGATAAGCAGAATAACTGCGCTTCCAGTCTTCCTCACCACTACGTAAGTTAACCGACACCAAGTTTCCGTTATAAGCCACGGCATAAAGCTGTGAACCAATCAATGCAGGCTTACTGTCAACGTCAACGATTCGGTCAATTTCAGTAGAACCTTTAGGCTGAGCTAATTTGGTTTCAAACAGCAATTGACCACTATCAAGAAGATAAAGTCCAATTTTGCCATCGCTACGGCCGAGAATAATCGCTCCGTTTGAGATAATTGGCGGCGCTTTACTGCGCAGTGACAAAGCAGGCTGGTCAATTTTAATATCCCACTTTTGCTCGCCGCTATGCGCATCTAATGCGACTAAGTGACCGTTACTGGTCACCACAACAACCAAACTATCTTCAACTGCAGGCGCGGCTAATACTTCACCAGACACGGCAGCTTGCCAAACTATCTCACCAGTTTCAGCATTTAGGGCAAATACATCAGCATTCTCAGTACCCAAATAGATACGGCGATAAGCAGCGGTTAAACCACCCGACACGCGAGCATCAGGAGTATTACCAGAGAATCGGTTATTGCTTTCAACTCGGGAGAGATCTTGCTGCCATAAACGCTTGCCATCTAAATCGAAAGCACGCACTTGACCATAACGGGCAGCGGCAAACACTGAGTCATAGGCGACAACAGGCGACAGCGCTGAGAAGTAATCATCGACGCCTTTACCTACACGAGTTTCCCACTGTTTGCCAACCGTAAACTGGTTCTCAAACTCTGGCACCGGCGCCATTTGTACAACATCTTCTTCAGAATTGAACAACGAACACGCCGACAAGCCAAGGAGCAAACAAGCTAAGCTAACAGAACGCCAAGCTTTAACCATTAGCGGCCTCAACTTCGGTTAAATCATTAAGCTTTAGGTTTACACTAGGATCTTGCTCAGCGGCTCCGGCAGCTATTGCCGCCTGGTAAGCTTGACGAGCTAAGTCTTGTTCACCCTGCTGCAAGTAGATATCGCCTTTAATTAGCTCAACCGTTGCAACTAGTGCTGGCTCGTTAACTTGCTCTAGACTGGCTAAGGCATTATCAAACTCAGCCAATTGTGCTTGCACGCGAGCCAAGCGGGTGTAGATCATCCCTTTAAGCTCTTCGGGTGCGCCTTCGAGGGCTAAGTTAAGTTGAGTTTGCGCTTGCGCGAAATCTTCCTTAACTACCAATTCTTTAGCTAACAAGAGTGATGCAAATACTGAATAGTTTTTGTCACCTTGATTGGCTGCTACAAAATTTGCAAGTGGAGTTAGCTCTTCGCTATTGGTGGCAAGTTGGCTAACAACTTGCTGAAAAGCATCTGAAGCCGCTTCTTTTTGCTCTACTTGGTATTCGCCAAAATAGCGCCAACCAAATACAGCTGCCAAACCCAGTACCGAACCGCCAATAACTGATGTTCCGTTTTTCTTCCACCAGTCTTTGATGGCTTGAACTTGCTGTTCCTCAGTGGAATAAATGTCCACAGCGTCTCCTTAACTAAACTAATACGGTATTAAGCAAGGCAACCAACTCTGATTGAGCGATGCATTGCTGTTGGATATCTTCACGTAGGTACTTAACAGTAACCTGCTGATTGGCTAATTCATCTTCTCCGATGATTAAGGCCACTTTAGCGCCTGACTTATCAGCTCGCTTAAATTGTTTTTTAAAGTTTCCACCACCACAGTGGCTCATAACCCGAACAGAGGGTAACGCATCTCGCAATTGTTCAGCTAATGAAAATGCTGCGCCAAGTGTTCCTTCTCCAGCATTGATCACATAAACATCGGCACTTGATGGTAAATCACCCAGTAGCTCTAAGGTTTCCAGCAATAGAACTAAACGCTCCATGCCCATGGCGAAACCTACTGCAGGTGCGGCTTTTCCGCCCAATTGCTCTACTAAACCATCATAACGACCGCCAGCACACACTGTGCCTTGTGAACCTAGGCTTGAGGTTACCCACTCAAATACTGTGCGGTTGTAGTAATCAAGGCCGCGAACTAAACGCGGGTTTAGTTCATAGGCAATGCCAGCATTGTCTAACAAAGTACAAAGCTGCTCGAAGTGGTCTTTGCTTTCTTGGTCGAGATATTCACTCAAGCTTGGAGCATCTACTAATACCGCTTGAACCTCAGGATTCTTGCTGTCGAGTACTCGTAGTGGGTTATTGTACATGCGACGTTTTGCGTCTTCGTCTAAAGCATCTTTATGCTGCTCTAAGTAGGCAATTAAGGCATCGCGATAATTAGCACGCGCTTCATTAGAACCTAAGCTATTAAGCTGCAGTGTAACGTGTTTTTCTAAGCCGAAGGCTTTCCAGAAACGGGCAGAGAGAATAATTACTTCAGCATCAATATCAGCGCTGGCAATACCAAAAGCTTCAACACCAACTTGGTGGAATTGACGATAACGACCTTTTTGCGGGCGCTCATGGCGGAACATTGGTCCCATGTACCACAAACGCTGCTCTTGGTTATACAACAAACCTGCTTGGTTACCTGCGCGAACACAACAGGCTGTGCCTTCTGGTCGCAAGGTTAAACTGTCACCATTGCGATCTTCAAAGGTGTACATTTCTTTTTCTACGATATCGGTCACTTCACCGATAGAACGCTTAAACAAATCTGTGCTTTCTACAATCGGCATTCTTATTTCGTTGTAACCGTAGGCTGCCACCACCTCACGAATTACTGATTCTACCTTTTGCCAAGCGGGTGTATCACTTGGTAGGCAATCATTCATGCCACGTATTGCTTGTATTTGTTTAGCCACATTAATCTCGAATAAAACAGGTCAATAATTATTAAAGGCCCTCGATTATAGGGCCTTTAAGCAAAGAGGTAAATTTAATTGCAGATTAGCTCTCGGTGATGTCTTTAATAGCGATGCGCGAGCGAATTTTTGCCTCTAGAGCATCCACTAAGTCATCGTTATCAAAGCGCTCTTTTTGGCGCACACCATCTTGGTAAAAGCCGCTTTTTTTATTGCCCCCGGTAATGCCTAGGTCAGAAATTAGCGCTTCACCAGGACCGTTTACCACGCAGCCAATAATAGATACATCCATAGGCTCAACAATATCTTCTAAGCGCTGTTCTAGCGCGTTAACCGTTGAAATAACATCAAATTCTTGACGAGAACAACTTGGGCAAGCGATAAAGTTAATCCCACGAGAGCGGATCCGTAGAGATTTTAGAATATCAAAACCCACTTTGATTTCTTCTACCGGATCGGCTGCCAAAGATACTCGAAGAGTATCGCCAATGCCTTGCGACAATAACATGCCTAAGCCCACTGCCGATTTAACCGAGCCGCTGCGTAAACCGCCGGCTTCAGTAATACCAAGATGCAAAGGTTGGTCAATACGACTGGCTAGGCCTTGATACGCGCCCACAGCAAGGAAAACATCAGAGGCTTTTACACTCACTTTAAACTGGTCAAAGTTCAAACGATCTAATATATCCACATGGCGCATGGCAGACTCAACTAAGGCTTCCGGAGTCGGTTCGCCGTACTTTTCTTGTAAGTCTTTTTCTAAGGAACCGCCATTCACACCAATACGAATTGGAATATTGCGTTCACGCGCAGCGTCAACAACTGCGCGAATGCGCTGCTCGTTACCAATATTTCCTGGGTTAATGCGCAAACAATCGGCGCCATACTCGGCCACTTTTAAAGCAATGCGGTAATCGAAATGAATATCGGCGACTACTGGAATGGATACCTGTTGCTTAATTTGCTTGAAGGCTTCGGCGGCATCCATGGTAGGTACAGAAACGCGCACTATATCGCCACCCACTGCGGCAATTCGGTTTATTTGGTCAACCGTTGCAGCAACATCAGTAGTGCGAGTATTGGTCATAGACTGCACAGTAATGGGCGCGTCTCCGCCCACTGGCACATTACCCACCATAATTTGTGTTGATTTACGGCGTTTAATTGGAGTTGGTTGATTCATAATAATCGAAAGATCTTAATTGTTTGGTATTTTCATTCGCACAACTTTACCGCGTTTAAATGACGATAAGTCGATTGATTCTTGTCCGTAACTTACGCTCACACCTGCATTTGTGCCAAGCACGATACTGTAGGGAGATGGACCAGTTACAGAGAGTGATTGCCCGGGCTGTTTAATGTCTGCCACTAAGCGCTTGCCTGTAGCATCTCTAATTTCTACCCAACATTCATTTTCAAAGCTCATGCTTAAAGCGGTTAATGAAGCTGATTGGTTTACTTCTGCTGCAGGCTCTGGGCTATTTATTACAGCTGGCTCGGCAGCTTGAGAAACAGGCAGACTCGACACAGCTTCTGTTACAGGTTCTGCGACTGTTTCCGGCTCCGCTTTGGCTTCCGTCTCAATCTCGTTCACAGTTTCTGCAACTGGCTCTGAAACAAGCTCTACTGGCTGTGCGGAGGGCTCCTCAGCCGCTTCTGCCTCAACAGCACTTAGCACTTCGATATTTTCAAGGCTGGGTTCGGCAACAACGCTAGCTTCAGCTTCACTGTTCGGGCTTATAATTCGGCTTTCTGAACTCGCGGGACTCGTCTGACTAAAGTCAACTTGTTGGTTTTTCTCTTGCCACCACCAAATAACCAGTAGCACAACAATGCCAAGGCCAACTAAATAGGTGAACTTCATTAAGCGACTATCATGAGTCTCTTGCTTTATCCGCCCAGAAAAACTCTGCATTTCTGTGCGTTGTTCATGGGCATCATGTAAGTGGGTGTAACTAGAGAGCACTAAATCTTCAGAAAGGTTTAGTAAGCGAGCGTAGGCGCGTAAGTAGCCTTTTACAAAAGTGCTCGATAAGCCACTATCGAAGCTATCGCCTTCTATATCTTTGATAACTTGCAAGCGCAGCTTCAAACGTTCAGCAACTTGATTTTGACTTAGCTTGGCGGCAACACGTGCTTCTTGCAGCATTTGCCCGGGGCTAACTACTTCAATGTCTTCGCTTAGTTCAGTTGGTTCTGATTGCTCTGATTCGGCTTTAGTAGTCATTAGCGATGTATCGTTTAGTTTGTTCAGATTTAGGGAACTGCTGCTGTAAGGTTAAACCCCAACGCGCTTCTTCAGCAAAGTTGTCGGCTGCACTTTCTAAGCGAACCCAAGCGAAGGCGCTTTCCGCCGTAGTTTCAGCCATACTATCATAACGTTGCATATATAATCGGGCTTGCTCGGGTTTATTTTTTTGTAGGTAAACTTCGGTGGCACCGAGCAAAGATGCAGGGCGGCGAATGTTATAGGCTAAGGCACTACTAAAGTAATCTAAGGCTTTATCTAAATCGCCAGCAGTTAAGGCACATAAACCCGCGTTTTCATTAGTGCCCGCAACCTGAACGTACTCAGGATTAGCTAAGGCTTGTTTAAATAGCGACTCTGCTTCGTCATACTCTTTTTGTTTACAGAGCATCACACCATAGTTATTCAGCACGTCACCATTGCGTGGCTCGATAGACTTGGCACGCTTATAAGCATCGATGGCTCGCTCTGGCTGGCGAACACTTTGATAGAAGTGAGCTTGAGCGATGTACACATCAACAAGATTAGGCGCTAGCTCTTGCGCTAACTCCAAATTACGTTTTGCTTGTTCTGCGTCACCAGCTTCTAAATAACGTAAAGCCAAGCTAATACGAGTTTTAGCGGCAGCGTCTTTATTAAGCTGTTTATCTTTATTGTTTACTTCTTGGCCATTTACGCGGGTTTCGGTTACACAACCAGAAACCAAAAATACCACCAAAAACAAGTACAACCAGCGTTTCATATCCGTCCTTCGATAAGGTTAGTTATTGAATTGTGACTGAAATTTCTTGCTGTTGCATCCGTTTTTTCATGGTTCTTTTGGTTCTGTCGACAACATCACCTGCTAGCTGTCCACAAGCGGCATCAATGTCGTCACCGCGGGTTTTTCTCACCACCACAGTAGAGCCATATTCCATTAACACTTTGCTAAAACGATCAACACGGCTGTTACTTGGTTTCGTAAACGGAGAACCTGGGTAAGGATTAAATGGAATTAAGTTAATTTTACATGGCGTATCGCGCAAAACTTCGGCCAATTCGTGGGCTTGCTCCATAGAGTCATTTACACCATTTAGCAGTACATACTCAACCGTTACTTTGCCGCGATTTGCATTTGATTTATCGATATAACGCTTAACGCCCGCCAAAAAAGCTTCGATATTATACTTATCATTAATAGGCATAATTTCGCTGCGCAACTTATCGTTAGGAGCGTGCAAAGAAATTGCCAGCGCAACATCTAGTTTGTCACCTAACTTATCTAAAGCCGGCACCACACCAGAGGTACTTACCGTTACACGGCGCTTACTTAAACCATAGCCGTTATCGTCTAGCATTAACTCTAAGGCAGGGATCAAATTATTAAGGTTTAGCAAAGGTTCGCCCATGCCCATCATTACCACGTTGGTAATTGGTCGTTTACCTTCAATGCCTTTGTGGCCGATTACCTGAGCTGCTCGCCAAACTTGACCAATAATGTCCGACACTTTTAAGTTTCGGTTAAAGCCCTGTTGCCCAGTTGAACAAAAGGTACATTCCAGCGCACAGCCTACTTGTGAGGATACACACAAGGTAGCGCGCTCACCTTCAGGAATATAAACGGTTTCTATTTCTTGGCCAGCCACTAACATCGCCCATTTAATGGTTCCGTCAGCACTGCGTTGCTCGGTGCTAATTTCCGGCGCACGAACTTCGGCCAGGCGCTTAAGCTTTTCACGTAAGGCTTTATTGATATTGTTCATTTGGTCGAAGTCATCAACACCAAAGTGGTAAATCCACTTCATTACCTGATCGGCACGAAATGGCTTTTCACCGATCTCAGCAAAAAACTCTCGTAATCCCGCTCGATTAAAATCAAGTAAATTTGTTTTTGTCTCACTCATCGCTTAACTCCACGATCGACCAAATAAAAAAAGCGCCGAATTGTACAAATAATAACAGCAGAAAGCCAGTTAATCTCTGTACTCGGCGCTAATTGGCGACTATTAAGTATTTAACTATTAAGCCGCAATTGCCAAAGAAGCGTTAGCCTCTTTTTCTTTATCTAGGACAAATCTCATTGTCTTCAAAGAAATAGGCGATTTCTCTCGACGCAGACTCGGGTGAATCAGAGCCATGAGTACCATTAGGTGGCATACCTGAACCAAAATCATGACGCAGGGTTCCGGCAGCAGCTTCCGCTGGATTAGTCGCGCCTAATAATTCACGGTAACGCTGAACAGCATTGTCAGCCTCTAGCACTTGCACCATGATTGGCCCAGAGGTCATAAACTCAATCAATGGCGGGTAAAACGGTTTACCCTCATGTTCTGCGTAAAATCCTGCGGCTTGTTCTTGCGACAAATGCACCATTTTGGCTGCAACAATACGTAAACCAGCAGACTCCATACGCGCATAAATTGCACCAATTGCGTCTTTAGCCACAACATCGGGTTTAAGTATAGAAAAAGTACGTTCTAACGCCATTTACCAGCTCCATCTAAAAATTGGTGAATATCACTCATTGATATCGTAAGTGAATGATAAGTTAGCTCAACTCAGTTAACAACCGTGAAATTGTGCGAATACCGTGGCCTTTGGCTCCAGTAGCCCAAAGTGCATTCCCTGATTTTTGATAAGACCCTGACAAATCGAAATGCAGCCAGTTTTCTTCTGCATTTTCAACAAAGTGAGCTAAGAAAGCCGCAGCAGTAGATGCTCCTGCCATTCCTTCACCGGAAGATATATTGGCAATATCGGCAAAATTAGAACCAATTTGCCCTTTATGAAAAGGTTCTAAAGGCAGTGGCCAGGCTTTTTCAAATTCAGCCTTGGCAGCTTGCAGAGCTTGATGAACTAAGTCATCGTCAAAACCAAATACTGCGTTATAGTCGCGACCTAGTGCCATTTTTGCGGCACCGGTAAGTGTTGCGGCATCGATGATAACTTTTGGTTTTTGTTCACTGGCAGCAATTAAACCGTCAGCTAATACCAGGCGGCCTTCTGCATCGGTATTCAATACTTCTACGGTGACATCGTTTTTGTAACGAATAACATCGCCTAACTTGTATGCATCTCCCGATACCATGTTCTCGGCGCAGCACAAATAAAGCCTAACTCGCTTGTTTAAGCCGTTAGCGATAGCCAAGCCAAGACCACCGGTAACCGTTGCCGCGCCGCCCATGTCGCTTTTCATAATCGACATGCCATCGGAAGGCTTCAAGCTGTAACCGCCAGAATCAAAGGTAATGCCCTTGCCCACAAGGGCCACGGCAACCGGCTCGTTGGCATCGCCACTTGGGTTAAAATCTAGCTGCAACATAGCCGGAGCTTGAGTACTGCCCTTACCCACCTGGTAGGTGCCTACCCATCCTTGTTCAAGTAAGTCTTCGCCTGAGATGATCTCATAAGAAACATGCTCCGGTGACAAGCCACTTAAAAAGTTTCCCGCAGACTCACACAAGCTTTGTGGGAATATTTTGGCGGGACCTAAATTAATGGTTTCGCGAGTCCAGTCCGCAGCAGCCTTTAGCGCATCAAAACGCTTTAGGTCTGCATCACTGAGTACCACAACCTCAAGTTGGTTGTCTTGCTTGGCGTTGTAATACCCTTGATAAAATGCCCAACAAGCTTCTAAGTCCCAGCTATCGCCAATGAAAGAAAGGTGCTTTAGACCTTGCGCATCTAATTTGCGCCCGGCTTTTTGAATGTCTTGAAGGCGGGCTGCGCCTTCAGAATTGATATGAACATTAACTTGATTAGCTTCGAAACTGACTAAGGCATTTTTGCCCCAGTGAGCGGCGGCAGGTTTGGCGCATAAAACTAGATCCATAACGGCGGTCATCAATACTTCCTCATTTGAGTAATCGACAACGAGCCCTTGGAATTTAGTCTAGTTCATCCATCCAGGCTAATATAATGGCTTCCAAAATGCGCTCGTTGCTATGCTGTGGGTCATCGTCAAATTCATCCAATTGACAAACCCATTGGTGTAAGTCGGTAAACCGAACTTGCTTAGGATCTTGCTCGGGGAATTGCTCGGCCAGTTCTATTGCTATTTGCTCAACATCAATCCAACGCATTCCCACTCGCTTATTCCTTAATGCTGTTCAGATACCATATTAATGGTGTATTTAGGAATTTCTACCACTAAGTCTTCGTCGCTTACCATTGCTTGGCAACCGAGGCGAGACTCAGGCTCTAAGCCCCAGGCTTTATCTAGCATGTCATCTTCTAATTCATCGCTTTCTTCAAGCGAGTCGAAGCCTTCGCGCACAATTACGTGGCAGGTCGTACAAGCGCAAGATTTTTCACAGGCGTGCTCAATGTCGATACCTTCGCGCAAGGCTACATCTAATACACTTTCACCTTGTTTTGCTTCTACTACTGAGCCTTCAGGACATAAGTCCTCATTAGGCAAGAAAATCACTTTAGGCATCTTAAATCCTATCTACTTGCTGGCCCCTTAGGGCTTGTTTTATGGAATCATCCATTCGCCTTGCGGCAAAATCTTGACTAATACTGTCGAGTTGCTTAATGGCTTGCTCAATCTCGGCAACCGATTCACCCTCGGCAATGGTTTGTAGCTGCGCCATAGCTTGCTCGATGGCCGAACGTTCTTGCTCTTGCAATAAACGCTCACCGCTTTCCAGTAATGCAGCGGTCATATCTTCAATAAATCGAGCCGCTTCTACCTGCTGTTCGCGTAGCATTCGCATATTTACATCGTGCTTAGCGTTAGTAATTGAGTCTTTAAGCATTCTAGCGACTTCTTCATCGGCTAGGCCATAAGATGGTTTTACTTCAACAGACGATTGCACCCCAGTGGATTTTTCCATTGCGGTTACCGATAACAAACCGTCGGCATCAACTTGAAAAGTAACCCTAATATGAGCCGCACCAGCAGCTAACGGTGGAATGCCCTTTAATGCAAATTTAGCCAACGAGCGGCAATCGTCTACTAACTCACGCTCACCTTGTACAGCATGGATAGCCATTGCTGTTTGGCCGTCTTTAAAGGTTGTAAACTCTTGGGCACGCGCTACAGGAATAGTGGTATTGCGAGGGATAACTTTTTCAACTAAGCCGCCCATGGTTTCAATGCCCAATGAAAGTGGCGTCACATCAAGCAATAACAATTCGCCATCTTTTTTATTACCCGCCAAGGTATCTGCTTGAATGGCTGCGCCAATTGCTACCACTTGGTCTGGGTCAATATTAGTTAGCGGTTGCTTATCGAAAAAACTGGCTACATCTGCACGAACTTTTGGTACGCGAGTTGAGCCACCAACCATGACTACGTTATTTACTTCATCTAGCTCTACTTCAGCGTCTCGTAAGGCACGGCGACAAGCTCTAATAGTGCGCTTTACCAAGCCTTCGATAAGGCTATCGAATAACTCACGACTAATACTGCCCTGCCAACAAACACCATCAATATCGAGGTTAATTTCAGCACTATCTTGATCACTCAAGCTCACTTTAACTTGATTGGCTACACGTGATAACTCGCGTTGTAACTGAGCGGAACGTATACCGTTGACTTGGGCTTGTTCGGCTATCCATTCCACCAAGGCATCATCAAAGTCATCACCACCAAGTGCAGAGTCACCACCGGTCGCTAATACTTGAAACACGCCTTTAGATAAGCGCAGAATAGAAATATCGAAGGTACCGCCACCTAAATCATAAATGGCGATGACGCCCTCATCACCACTATCTAGGCCATAAGCGATAGCCGCGGCTGTGGGTTCGTTAAGCAAACGCAGTACATGCAAGCCCGCTAGTTGGGCTGCATCTTTGGTGCCTTGGCGCTGGGCGTCATCAAAATAAGCAGGCACCGTAATCACCACACCATCAGGCTCACCTTGCAGTGACTCTTCTGCTCTCGCCGCTAAGCTTTTTAAAATCTCAGCAGACACTTGAATGGGGTTAACCGCGCCGCCTACTGTTTGAATATGCGGGGTATTAGCTTCGCTAAAATTGTAAGGAAATAAATCGCGATCAATATCTGAGCTATTTTTCCCCAGTAAGCGCTTAACCGAAGTGATGGTATTGTGAGGATCGGTAACAGCCTGAGCTTTGGCTAACTTACCAACATCAATCCCTTCTTCGTGATAACGCACCACCGAAGGAAGCAAAATATCACCACTATGATCGGCTAGAGTAACGGCTTTACCGCTTCGCACGGTTGCAACCAGAGAATTAGTAGTACCTAAATCAATGCCTACTGCCAGTTTGTGTTGATGAGGAACAGCCGATTGCCCAGGCTCTGCGATTTGTAGTAATGCCATATAGATTAGTAATCTAAGATTTTCTCTTCCAGTTGAAGCAGCTGCTGTTGCAGACGTGCATAGAATTTGAGCTTACGAACGTCGTCTGCCGCTAACTCAAAATTTTGCTCATTGTAGGCTTTTTCAAAGCTTGAGCTCAAGTCACTTCGTTGCTGCTTCAACAGCTTAGAGAAGTCATCAAGAGCTTCTTCAGGATCAGCAGCCTGTTCAATATCAGCTAGTTGCTCCCTAAGTTCCATCTGGCTCATTAAGAAAGTAACGTCATTGATAGTTTGCTGCTCTCCACCTAGCTCTAGGCCTTGCAGGCTCAATAAGTATTGAGCACGGCTAAGTGGATCTTTAAGCGTTTGATAAGCATCGTTAATTTGAGCGGCTTTTTGCATAACTTGAGCCTGGCTTTCGCTCGACTCAGCTGCAAATTTATCGGGATGGTATTGTTGTTGTAGCTCTCTGTAGCTATCAGCTAAACCACTTAGATCTAGCTGATAAGACGGAAGTAGAGAGAATAACTCAAAATGATTCATAGCGTGTTCCATTTAAACGCTAAAGCTCTCTCCACAACCACATTCGCCATTCACGTTGGGGTTGTTAAATACAAAGCCTTCGTTCAAACCTTCTTTAACAAAGTCTAATTCCGTACCATCGATGTAAAGTAAGCTTTTTTCATCAACGATGACATTAACACCGTGGCTTTCAAATACTTTGTCGTCTTCAGCTAATTGGTCTACAAACTCCAATATATACGCCATGCCCGAACAACCAGAGGTTTTAACCCCTAGACGCACGCCAGTGCCTGCGCCTCGGTTATTCAGAAATTGGCCTACATGCGTTGCTGCAGCTTCAGTTAGTGATACAGCCATGATGACTCCTTAAATCTACTACGCGTTTTTCTTTTTGTAATCAGCAATGGCAGCTTTGATGGCGTCTTCTGCCAAAATTGAACAGTGAATTTTCACTGGTGGCAATGCTAACTCTTCGGCTATGTCGGTATTTTTAAGCTCTTGAGCTTCATCTAAGCTCTTGCCTTTAACCCACTCGGTAACCAGTGAGCTAGATGCGATTGCTGAGCCACAGCCATAAGTTTTAAAACGTGCATCTTCAATTACACCTTCATCACTTACTTTAAGTTGCAGTTTCATCACATCACCACAAGCGGGTGCGCCAACCATGCCGGTGCCAATGTGGCTATCGTCTTTATCTTCGAAAGCGCCAACGTTACGCGGGTTTTCGTAATGATCAATTACTTTTTCACTATAAGCCATGATATCTCTCCAAATCCGTTATTTATTATACTTAGTGGTGTGCCCACTCAACTTGGCTCAGGTCTACGCCGTCTTTAAACATGTCCCAAAGTGGAGACATTTCGCGAAGTCGGCCGATACCTTCGTTAATCACTTTAACTGCGTAATCCACTTCTTCTTCAGTAGTGAAACGGCCAAAAGAGAAACGAATAGAGCTGTGTGCTAATTCATCATCTAAACCTAGTGCTCTAAGCACGTATGACGGCTCTAAGCTCGCAGAGGTACACGCAGAGCCAGATGAAACAGCTAAATCTTTAAGCGCCATAATCAATGACTCGCCTTCAACATAAGCAAAGCTTACATTTAAGTTAGCCACTACGCGTTGGTCAAAGTCGCCATTTACGTAGGTTTCTTCAATATCTTTAATACCTGCCCAGAAACGGTCACGTAGAGCGTGTATGTGTTCGTTGTCTTTTGCCATGTCTTGCTTGGCAATGGCAAAGGCTTCACCCATTCCGACAATTTGGTGAGTTGGCAATGTGCCCGAGCGCATACCACGTTCGTGTCCGCCACCGTGAACCTGCGCTTCTAAACGAATACGCGGCTTGCGCTGCACGTATAATGCGCCGATACCTTTTGGTCCATAAACTTTATGAGCAGAGAAAGACATCATGTCTACAGGCAGGTCTTGCAGGTCAATCTCGACTTTACCAGCGCTTTGCGCAGCATCAACATGGAACAAAATTTTACGAGAGCGACATAGATCGCCTATCGCTTTAATGTCTTGAATCACGCCAATTTCGTTGTTCACATGCATAATCGAAACAAGAACAGTATCTTCGCGTAACGCTTCGGTTAAAGTCTCAAGACTAATAACACCATTGCTCTCAGGGTCTAAATAGGTAACTTCATAACCCTCTCGCTCTAATTGGCGACAGGTATCAAGCACAGCTTTGTGCTCAGTTTTACAAGTGATGATGTGCTTACCTTTTTTATTGTAAAAGTGAGCAGCGCCCTTAATAGCAAGGTTATTAGACTCAGTGGCTCCAGAAGTAAATACGATCTCGCGTGGATCAGCATTCACTAAATCGGCTATTTGATTGCGGGCAATATCTACAGCTTCTTCTGCTTGCCAGCCAAAACGGTGTGAACGTGAAGCAGGGTTACCGTAAATACCATCTACGCTAAGGTATTGCATCATCTTTTCGGCAACACGAGGGTCAACAGGTGTGGTTGCTGAATAATCAAGATAAATAGGTAATTTCATTAAAGTTCTCCGTTACTACTCGGCGAAAGCGAGCGTCATAAACTAATTTGTATCGTGTTGTTATCAACGTGCTGAAGTTGGTCTTGGTTATGCGCAACATTAACAATTTGTCGCTCGCGCATTAAGCCACCTAAGCTTATGTTATCTAAGAAGTCGGCAATTCTTTCACTTAAGTCATTCCACAAAGAGTGAGTAAGACAAGGTTTGCCGCCTTGGCAGTCTGCAGAGCCGTGACAACGCGTTGCATCAATTGACTCATCAACAGCATGAATGACCATGCCTACTGCAATATCATCAGCGTCCATGCCAAGGCGATAACCACCACCTGGGCCACGCACACTGGTTACTAAGCCGTGTTTACGTAATTTTGAAAATAGCTGCTCTAAATAAGACAAGGAAATACCTTGTCGCTCAGAAATATCAGCTAAAGAGACTGGCCCTTCTTCCATATGAAGAGCAACATCTAACATCGCTGTAACTGCGTAGCGTCCCTTAGAAGTCAAGCGCATATCAAACCCATTTATCCCGTGAACTTGGTCACAATCTTTCCATAACCTACTAATTTAGTCAAGTATAAAACCTAGTAATTTAGTCGGGTTTATTTTTCAGGTTTTGAAATATGTTTATCGAAAGCGGTTAAAATGCCACGCATTACATTAAGCTCTTGTTTTTCCATACGAATACGATTAAACATTCGGCGAATTTTTTCCATCACCTTGCCTGGGTGTGGCTTAATTATGAAACCTGAGTCTGCGATAGATTGCTCAAAGTGCTGGTAAAAACGCTCTAAATCATCGGCATGAGGATAAGCTTCTGGCGCAGCTTCTGGATGAGTATTTTGCAAATCTAAATAAGCCATACGAACTTCATAACACAACAGCTGAACCGCCATTGCTAAATTAAGCGAGCTATATTCTGGGTTAGCAGGAACGCAAACGTGAAAGTGACATTGCTGTAACTCGGCATTATTTAAGCCGCTGTTTTCACGACCAAATACAATAGCTACCTTTGCATCGCGCGCTTCATTAGCTAATTTTACGCCGGCTTCTCGTCCATCAACCATTGGCCAATCTAAGGTTCGAGAGCGCGCACTAGCACCAATCACTAGCTGACAATCACTCACCGCTTCTGATAATTCAGAAACAATGGTAGTACCGCCAAGTACATCTGATGCACCAGCAGATAGCGCTACCGACTTACCGTCAATCTCCGCTTCTGGAGCCACCAAGCACAAATCGCTAATTCCCATGGTTTTCATTGCTCTTGCTGCAGAGCCAATATTGCCACTATGACTAGTGCCAACTAAAACCACTCGAACATTTTCCAACATTACTTTTACTTCACCCTAAATTTGTTGCGCCGGATTGTAACATAGCCATCGCCTTAGCAGCTAGATTGGAAAAAGTTTATCTGGAGTGCCTATAATCAATTGTGTTTAATTTTTGTTTTCCCTATAATCCGGCGGTTATTTTATGTTCTTTCTACAAATTGGTGGTAATTCATGCATGCTATGCTAAACATAGCGGTTCGCGCTGCGCGAAACGCAGGTAAAGTTGTAACTCAAGCTTATGAGCAATTAGATAAAGTTGAAGCGACAGCTAAAGGCGCTAACGACTATCTTTCAAATGTTGCAGCCGCTTCAGAAAAAAGCATTACAGACACTATACGTAACGCTTTCCCAGAGCATTCTTTCGTGACCGAAATGAGTGGTTTAAGCAAAGGCACGGATGACGAATATCAATGGGTGATAAACCCACTGGATGGAACCACCAATTTTATCAAAGGCATCCCTCATTTTGCTATTTCAATTGCACTACGAGTTCGTGGTAAAACCGAACATGGCGTAGTGTACGACCCGCTACGTAACGAACTTTTTGCCGCTTCGCGTGGTAAAAGCGCTCAGTTAGATGGCTACCGCTTACGAGTGAACAAAGCCAAAGACTTGGAAGGTACCTTGGTTGCCACTGGCTTCCCTTATCGACGCAAACATTACATGGAAAGTTACATGGCGATGTTTGGAGCAATCTTTGCAGAATGTAACGATATTCGTCGCAGCGGAAGTACAGCTCTAGATTTAGCTTATGTAGCCGCAGGCCGTCATGATGGTTTCTTCGAACTAAGTCTAAAACCTTGGGAAATAGCGGCTGGTGAATTACTTGCCCGTGAAGCTGGCGCTATCGTAACTGACTTTACTGGTAACACTGACTTTTACCAAAGCGGTAATGTAGTGTGTGCCAACCCTAAAGTACTAAAACACATGCTATCCACTATTCGCCCTCATTTAACCGACGCGATTAAAGCTTAATCTTCTTTAGCTTCCACGAAATAAAGCGGGCAATGCCCGCTTTATTTTTGCCTCCAAGACCACTACCTTATAAATAGACACCAAATATCGGATAGTTTTATGAGATCTCTACTGTTTTTGCTGCTATTGATTGGCAGTTTTGCTAACGCAGCTAACTTAAACCAGCAACAACTCGACAATTGGTTTGAAGCCAGCAAAATGCTAAAGCCAATAGTGGAAAAAATAGAAGAAGAGAATACCTTTGAAGATCTAGACAACCCTAGTGAACTGGCTGAGCAAATGGTTCTTCAGCTAAATCGCAGCAGTCATATCACCGAAGTTAAACAGGCTCTCAGCAAGTATAACTTGGATTTAGAAAAATGGGCTGCGACCACCGAGCAAGTGGTATTTGCGATGTTAGCGGTTAATTTTGAAGAATATAAACCGCAGCTAGAGCTCTACGAAAACATGAAACAACAGCTATTAGACAATCCTGAACTCACTGCCGAAGATAAGCAGCAGCTAATGGCATCTTTCGAGGCGGGTGATCAGTGGTTTACCCAGATTCAAGCTGTACCGCAAAGTGATATCGACCTAGTCGCACCGCAAGTTTCAAAAATACAAGCCGAGCTAGGTTGGGAATTTGACACTAACTAGATCCTAAATCAAAACTATCTGAACCTAACTCCGCACGTTCTAACTGCAGTTCAAGAAAAGCGATGCGCTTGGCAAACTCGCCCAATAGCGCATCTTTAATCTTCAATAACTCTAGCATTGGCGTAGGTTCTCGCCATTCTGGGTAATCACCTTTAGCTTCCGCTTGCTCAAATGCCTTTTCCGCCTCAAGCTTATCAAAGAAGTAATAAGTATTTTCTAGGATATCAAAGGAATAGATTATTGGATTAACATTTTCTGTCATGCTATGCACCTTCTAAGGGGTAACCTGCTTCTTTCCAGCCTCGAATACCACCATCCATGGAAATAACATTGGTATAACCCATTTTCACTAAGTTGTCGGCACTCAAGGCAGAGCGAAAACCACCACCACAATAAATAACAATCATAGTATCTAAATCTGGAATGGCAGTTTCAACATCGCGTTCCATTACACCGCGCCCCATATACTTGGCCATTGGAATGCGACTTTGTTGCCACTCATCCTGCTCGCGGTTGTCAATCAAAGTAAAGGCTAAGCCCTGGTCTAGCCATTGTTTTACTTGGTGAACGTCACACTCTTTAATACGGCTACGACAATCATCAACTAGCGCTAAGAAACGGGAATTATGAGCCATTAGGTTTTCTCCTTAAGAACAAAAAACCCGCCGAAGCGGGTTTAGATAACTATGCGATAGGGTCCTGGTCGGCCCCTTCCTTCTCTTCGATTTCTTTGGGCATAAAGTCTTCTTTCTTAATGCCTAAGTACAATGCCAGCGTACTAGCAACATAAATAGAAGAGTGAGTACCAATAAACACACCAAACAATAATGCCGTAGCAAAGTTATGAATTAGCTCACCGCCCAACATGAACAACGAGACTAAAACCATAATGGTGGTTAAAGAGGTCACGATAGTACGGTTTAAGGTTTGCGTTAAAGAAACATCAATAATCTCTTCTGGGTCACCTTTACGTAGCTTACGGAAGTTTTCCCGGATCCTATCAGATACAACAATGGTATCGTTCAAGGAGTAACCTACTACCGTTAGTAGCGCTGCAATAACCGTTAAGTCGAACTCTAGCTGCAACAATGAGAACAAACCTAGGGTTGCTATCACATCGTGCGCCAAGGCTAAAACTGCACCTAACGCCATACGCCATTCAAAACGCATTGCTACATAAAGTAGGATACAGCCTAATGCAGCTATAATCGCTAAACCACCCTGCTCTGCTAGTTCTTTACCTACAGTTGGCCCTACATACTCAATCCGGCGCATTTCAACATCTGCATCTACTTCACTACGAAGCAGACCCATAATGCTGTCACCTAAGTGCTGGCTATCAATACCTTCACGCGGCATCATTCGCAGCAATACTTGAGTTTGTGAACCAAAGTATTGCGCAACAATATCTGGATAGCCGTTGGTACCCATCACTTCGCGCACTTCTGTAAGATCGGCTGGCTGCGAAAACTCAACTTCAATCAAGGTACCGCCAGTAAAGTCGAGGCCCCAATTGATTTTGTTAATCGCCAAGCTAGCTACCGAAGCCACCATCAGCAAAATAGTAAACCAAATAAATGGTTTGCGGTGCGACATGAAGCGCACGGTGCCTTTTGGTCTAAATAAATAAAACACGTCGTAGCTCCTAGATAGACAGCTTGTCTATTTTCTTACCGCCCCATACCCAGTTAACAATAACTCGAGTACCAATAATGGCAGTGAACATAGATGTCGCAATACCAATCGCCAGCGTTACCGCAAAACCTTTAACCGCGCCGGTACCAATTGCAAAAAGAATTAATGCAGTGATAAAGGTGGTGATGTTGGCATCAGAAATCGTTGAAAGTGCGTTGCTGTAACCGTAGTGAATCGCCTGCTGTGGGCTGCGACCGTCGTTTAACTCTTCACGAATACGCTCAAAGATAAGCACGTTTGCATCAACTGCCATACCAACGGTGAGTACAATACCCGCCATACCCGGTAAGGTTAGCGTAGCACCAGGAATCATCGACATAACACCGATAATCACACCCACGTTAGCTACCAAGGCAAAGTTAGCCACTAAACCAAATTTACGGTAGTAAATAGGCATAAATACCAACAGCGCTAACAAACCAACCACAATGGCCATAAAGCCTTTGTCGATGTTGTCCTGACCTAGGCTAGGACCAACCGTGCGCTCTTCAACAATTTGAATCGGCGCAATAAGTGCACCAGCACGTAATAACAAGGCTAGGTTTTGCGCTTCAGCTGGAGAATCAATACCAGTAATACGGAAGCTGCGGCCAAGGCGTGATTGAATCGTAGCAACGTTAATCACTTCTTCTTGACGCTCTAGAATGGTTTTACCTTCAGCATCTTTGTTACCGGTAGGTTTGTATTCAATAAACAAGGTCGCCATAGATTGGCCAACATTATCTTTAGTGAAGGCAGCCATTTTGCTACCACCTTGACTATCCAAGCTAATGTTAACTTGCGGGCGGCTGTATTCATCAAAACCTGACTGAGCACCTACAATGTGGTCACCGGTTAGAATAACTTGGTTACGCAATACCACTGGTGAGCCGTCTACTCGCTTAGCAAGCTGTGAGCCAGGAGGCACGCGGCCTGCTGCTGCATCACGCAAGTCAGCGTCGGTATTCACCATACGGAATTCAAGCGTAGCGGTTGCACCTAAAATCTCTTTAGCGCGAGCAGTATCTTGAACACCTGGCAATTGCACCACAATACGCTCAGAACCTTGTCGCTGTACCTGTGGCTCAGCAACACCTAACTCATTTACCCGGTTACGGATAATGGTAATGTTTTGCTGCAGGGCATACTCGCGAGTTTCTTTTAGCTTCTCGTCAGTCATTTTAGCGCTTAGGCGGAACTGCTCACCTTGGCTAGCATCACTGAACTGGTATTCATTGTATTTGCGGTCTAAAAAGCTAATGGCTTTATCTAGGGTTGCTTCGTCACGAAAACGAACTACCACAGAATCGCCTTGCGCTCTTACGCCAGCATAACGCAGTTTTTCTTCACGTAAGTCGCTTCGAAAATCTTGAATCATGCCTTCTTGAGCTTTACTTATCGCAGCATCCATATCCACTTCCATTAAGAAGTGAACACCACCACGTAAGTCTAAACCAAGCTTAAGTGGGCCAGCGCCAATAGCGTCTAACCAACCCGGCGTTGCAGGAGCGAGGTTCAAGGCAACAATGTAATCATCACCAAGTAAATCGTGTAATAAGCTTTTTACTTTAAGCTGGTCAGCGTCATTGCGTAAACGAACTAAAGCTAGACCATCTTCAAAGGCAACAGAGCGAAAGTCGATAGACTGCTCGGTGAGGAAGTTGCGTATTTCATCTAATTGGGCAAGCTCTACTTGAGCGCCCCGAGTGCCAGAAACTTGTACAGCAGGATCCTCTCCATACAAGTTTGGCGTGGCGTAAAGAAAGCCGATGGCAATCACAGCGATTACCATCACGTTCTTCCACCAAGGGTATCTATTTAACAAAATCTTATCCCTAGTGACCGAATAGCGACTATAGCGACTTTAACGTGCCCTTTGGCAGTACCGCTGATACAAAGTCCTTCTTAAGCGTAACTGTAGTGTCATCGCTTAGGCTTAATTGGAAGTAATCATTCTCTTCAGAAATCTTAATGATTTTACCTACTAGGCCGCCGGTGGTGAGTACTTCATCGCCCTTAGACAAAGAAGACATCAAATTCTTATGCTCTTTAACGCGCTTAGACTGTGGGCGGTAAATCATGAAGTAGAAAATTACAGCAAAAATCACCATCATGAAAATCAATTCCATGCCGCCACCCGCTGTTGCTGCTCCGCCTTCCGCGTATGCTGGAGAAATAAATAAGCTCATTGTTACCCTCATTAAAAAATTAAAAAACTTAAGACAATCTATACAACTATCTTATTAAATGGAGACTGAGCAAGCAAAAACAAGGTTTTACTTGCTCAATCGAGCATTATTCCGCCAAAGGTGGGACTTCACGCCCCAATTTTGCGTAAAACTCTGCTACAAAATCGTCTAACTTACCGGCTGCAATTGCGCCACGTAACCCTTCCATCAAGCGTTGATAGTGACGCAGGTTATGAATGGTATTCAAACGAGCGCCAAGGATTTCATTACACTTGTCTAAATGATGCAAGTAGGAACGAGAATAATTTTGACAGGTATAACAATCACACTCTTTATCCAGTGTATTTGTATCTTCACGGTGACGAGCGTTGCGAATTTTAATCACGCCTTCGCTGGTGAAAAGGTGACCGTTACGGGCATTACGCGTTGGCATTACACAATCGAACATGTCTACGCCACGTCGCACACCCTCTACGAGATCTTCTGGCTTACCCACACCCATTAAGTAACGCGGCTTATCTTCAGGCACTTTATGCGCTACATAATCAAGTATGCGGTGCATGTCTTCTTTTGGTTCACCAACGGCTAAACCGCCAATAGCATACCCATCGAACCCGATATTGGTTAAGCCTTCCAAGGACACATCACGCAGGTGTTCGTAAACACCACCTTGAATGATGCCAAACAAGGCATTTTTATTTTCCAGTTCATCGTGACGTTGGCGTGAGCGCGCTGCCCAACGTAAAGACATTTGCATCGACTTATCCGCTTCTTCTTCAGTTGCAGGGTAAGGCGTACACTCATCAAAAATCATTACCACGTCAGAACCCAAATCATTTTGGATTTCCATGGACTTTTCTGGTGTTAGAAAGATTTTGTCGCCGTTTACTGGATTGCGAAAATGTACGCCTTCCTCAGTAATGTTGCGAATATCGCCAAGACTAAATACTTGGAAACCGCCAGAGTCGGTAAGAATAGGACCTTGCCAATTCATAAAATCATGCAAGTCGCCGTGGGCTTTCATTACTTCTTGGCCAGGGCGTAGCCACAGGTGGAAAGTATTACCAAGTAATATCTCGGCCCCTGTAGCACTAACTTCTTCTGGCGTCATGCCTTTTACGGTACCGTAAGTACCCACCGGCATAAACGCTGGCGTTTCTACTGTGCCGCGTTCAAACACCAAACGGCCGCGACGGGCTTTACCGTCTTGTGCCAATAATTCATATTTCATAACTTACCTCAGATCGGAAAAACAGTCCGATTCAGATTGCTTCAAATAAGCGATTAGATAATTGTCGAATCGCCAAAATAGGGTTTACTAAGCCTGTTTACGTTCGATAAACATGGCATCACCATAACTAAAGAATCGGTAGCGCTCTTCAATAGCAGCTTGATAGGCCTTGGTGACATTATCTTTACCAGCAAATGCTGAAATCAGCATGATTAATGTTGATTCAGGCAGGTGGAAGTTGGTAACCATGGCATCCACCAACTCAAATTGATAACCGGGATAGATAAAAATATCGGTTTCGGCAGCATAAGTTTGCAACACTTGTTGCTTGGCTTTGGCATCTTTAGCCGCGCTTTCTAAGGAGCGAACCGAGGTTGTGCCCACTGCAATCACTCGGCCACCAGTTGCTTTTGTTTTGGCGATTTTGGCCACAACGTCCTCGCCAACTTCGGCGTATTCAGAATGCATTACGTGTTCATCTACTGACTCAACTTTCACCGGTTGAAAAGTGCCTGCTCCAACATGCAAAGTAACAAAGGCAACGTCTGCACCTTTGTCTTTAATTTGCTGCATTAAGTCATCATCAAAGTGCAGGCCAGCAGTTGGCGCAGCTACTGCACCGGGCTTTTCGTTATACACCGTTTGGTAACGTTCTTTATCTGCGTCTTCGTCAGGTCTATCAATATAGGGAGGTAATGGCATGTGACCGTAGGCTTCAAGTAGCTCTAACACCGTTCGCGGGTCGTCGAAACGTAATTCAAATAAAGCCTCATGGCGAGCTAGCATGGTGGCATCAAAGGCATCGGCCAAACGTAACGCCATGCCTGGCTTAGGAGATTTAGAGCAACGAACATGTGCTAGCACGCGGTGGTCATCTAATACGCGTTCAATGAGTACTTCGAGTTTGCCACCACTTGCCTTTTGGCCGAACAAACGTGCAGGAATAACCCGTGTATTGTTAAACACCAATAAATCATTGCTTTGAATGTGCTCCAGCAAATCGGGAAACTGTTGATGTTTTAATTCGCCAGTATTGCCATCAAGACATAATAATCGGCTATCGCGACGTTGCTGTTTTGGGTAACGAGCAATGAGCTCATCGGGGAGTTCAAAAGAAAAATCGGCAACACGCATGGGGCTAAAACTCTGTGGGCTATTCAATAATAAACAAGGCCGCAATTTTAGTGATTGCGGCCTGTAATAGCAAGGATTAGCGCTCGAAACACTGCGCTTTACTAAGCCGCCGTATTAACAGTAAAGGAAAGCTTAAAATCAATAACCACCAACTTGCCCCACCACCGCTAGAACTAGGCGTGTCGGCTATGCTGCAAACTAGGCTGCTATCGCCAGCAATACTGGTGGTATCGCTGATCCAAGTGCATACCGTGCCTATGTCGGCATAGACGCCAGCACTGCCTTGGCAAGACGCATTCCCCCAGCTAACTAAACCTAATAAACGATGTTGCTCTTGCTCTTCAATAAACACCGGACCGCCACTATCGCCCCGACAAGAGTCTTGATCGGTACCATATGCACAAAACATTTGTTCAGTGATTTGAGAAGGTGACCATTGCCCCTCACAACTTCGCTCACTAATCAAACTCAAGTTTCCTTGCTGCAGCACATCAGGATAAATGGGATTGAGCGGGTCGGTATTGGTTCGGCCGAAACCAATCACTGACATAAAGCCGCCAACATTTAAAGCATCAGTCACTTTGTTCGCGTTAAGAATAACCGGCGTAATGGTTTGCGGCTCGGCTAAACGTAACAAACTTACGTCATAGTCCAAGCGAGGGCCGCTATCCGAAAAGTTTACGTAGTTTGGATGTTGATATACCTCAATCACCTGTAAAGCATCGGGATGAGAACTATAGGCAAACTGATAGTTCTCCAATAACACCGTTACTTGCGAAGCAGCAATAGTTCGGTCTTGCTGGCCACCATCGTAGGTACAATGTGCAGCGGTAAGCACCCACTGCTCGCCAATTAGTACTCCACCACAACGAGATGTACCAAGGAACACTTGAGCCATCCACGGGTAATTAGTAGGCGCATCATTGCCACCAACAATAAAGGGAACAACCTCTGATTCAGCTTTAAGCGAAGCGCTAAAACTCAACAAAAAGGACAAAACAACTAGCCACACTTTTGTATTTTTCATTTGCTTATTCTTGGTTAATGTCACGAGTGGTGACTTGTTCTGGGTCACCCAAAAAATGCGGTTCTGTTTGCAACACATGCAAATCAATCAAGGCTTTAGTTCGCGCCAATACTTCACGTAACCTAACTCGCCAATGAAACGCCTGTGGAGCATCATCTACCACGTAACCATAAGCTTCAATGCCATATTGGTTAGCAATGTACAAAGCGCGCTCTACATGAAACTGCTGAGAAACTATAATTAAGGCCTGTTGGCCAAATACTTCCTTGGCTCTCACGATGGAATCAAAAGTACGAAACCCTGCATAATCTAAGGCAATATGTTCACGTGGCACGTTCAACCGCAGCACGTCATTTAACATGGTTATAGGTTCATTATAATAGCGGGTGGCATTGTCGCCACTTAAGATTAAGGCTTGAGCCTTATTGGTATGATAGAGCTTAGCGGCAGCTTCTACCCTAAAGGTGTAATAGGTATTTAAGCGCTTACCTACGTATTTGCTGGTTCCTAGCACTAAAGCAACCGGTTGCGCCGGCACTTGCTGCATATCTCGAAACCACTGCCCCGAGACCTGACTGGAAATATAACGATCGATGGCCACAAGGCCAGACAGCACCACGATAACCATCAGCAGCAACACGCCAAGGAATCGTTTCAATGCAAGTACTCCGCCCGTAAACCATTATTGAAGCCATGCTAGCATAGCCCACCAAGCCAACCCAGTAGTCAGATCGCTTTCGTTTAAAAAAGTTTAATCAACAATACCTTGGCGGCTTATAATGACTACGTAAAGAAGCGTAAAAACTATTTACATGAGCAGGTGATTTGCTAATTTAAGCCACAATTAAAGTAATGGTATTTAAGATATGAACTTAACAAATAGCCCCCAGCGTTTCGGCCTCGTCAGTAAACTCATTCACTGGTTAATGGCTTTGCTCATTTTAAGCTTAATTGCGATTGCACTTTATATGGACACCTTACCAAGAGGACCAGAAAAGTTTCAGTTATTTGATTTGCATAAAGGCTTAGGCCTTATTGCCATTGCAGCCATAGCAATACGAATCATTTGGCACCGCGTTAGCAAAGTGCCAGCGCCTATTGGTGAAGGGATAAAGCTAACAATGGCCCACCTTGGACACCTCGCTTTATATTTGTTGATGTTGGCGATGCCTATCTCGGGCATGATGATGTCACTGGCGGGCGGACACGATATTAAGTTTTTTGGTTTGTTTACTATCGCAGGTTTTGCGGAAAAGAATGAAATGCTCAATGAGTTAGGCGGAGCAGTCCACTATTACGCGGCGCAACTACTTTATGTAGTGATTGCTGTTCATGTATTAGCTGCCCTTTATCATCACTTCATCTTAAAAGATGACACGATTAAGCGAATCACTTCTAAATAAAAGAGCGGTCGACACTCTTATACTTACTCGCAGACAGCGCTTAGCGCCCTCTGCGAGCTAATTAGCCAAGCGCTAAGTCAGAGCCACACGCTTGCTCGCTTTAACATAAAACACCCGCCAGCCACTCCAAGAAGGTAACTCCCAACGTTTGGGCCCTGCTTTACGGCCTCCGGAGGTGTAGTGAACAATCACTTGTTTAGAACCAGCCTTGTATTCAATCTCAAGCTTTAAATCGGCCAAAGCCAATTTGCGTGGATAGCGTTGCTCAAAGTCATCACGTTGCCACTGGGGAATACCCTCAAACAGCAAGTCGCTAGTTTCAATTAAACTAAAATCTTCTGCATTTTCTACGCCCAACAAAGCCAACTGAGTGCTCAACCATTCTAGCGCTTCTACTTTGTCCCCTGCTCCGCCGCCGTGTTTTTCGCCAAGGCTTACCCACAAGTTCCAAGCGGCAATGTCTTGAATGCAATCAAGTTGGCTAAAGCCAGATTGTTGATTAGCCAAAATCCGCTTAGCCAGCGCAAGACGATAGCCTTCTGCGCTTAAGGCGACTTTCTCGCTGCCTATTACCCTGCCTGCGTAAACACGTTGCATCAGCTGAGAGCCATCAGCAGCAACATTCGTTTTGCTTTCTAACTCTCCATAATCATGTTTTACCAATAGCTCTAGATTAATTGGTGCCAAGCACAAACCGATGTTATTTAGCTGCTTTACACCTCGCCCAGGTAAACTATAAATATCGAACACTACTGCAGCCACTTGTGCGTCATCAATTAGGCTTTCTCGGCCAATTTGCAGCTCAGCACTACCATTCCCCATGGCGTTGGTGCGTTTTTCGCGCCTCACATAGACCAACTCCTTCGCTTCACCAAGCAAAGCTTCAAGTAATTTGTCGCGGCTATAATTTCTGGCTTCAGCAAGATCATCCATGGCCATTACCGAGCGCAATTGCTCTGCCAATTCCTGCGCTTGAGTTAAAGCTTCTTGGTTAACCGATAGCTCATCTGGCCAGATTTTACCTCGCAGCAAATCGAGAGTGATGCTCATATCGCAGTGCAAAGGCTGCCATTGGCTCAATACTTTTAAGCCATGTTCTGATTTTGGCTTTTGAAATAGAGCGCGATTAATGCTTAAGGCAGCCGCCAAATCGAGCATAGCTTCACGCTCAGCGTCTTCAGGGATTAGATTAACCAAATGAGAGAAGTAGCTATCAATTGGCAAGGCCAATAAACGCTGGCCATGTTGGCTTAAGCAATCATCGGCTTTTAAAGCCTGCATTCGATTAAGCCGCTCAGTTGCAATGCTTAATGACTTTTCAGGCAATGTTTCAAGCAAGTGAAGTTTTGCTAGGGCGCGATGACAGCTTGCTGCAAATAACATCGGTTCTAGCAGCTCTTCACGCTGCAATTGCGGCGGAGTGACACTTTCCAGCGGGGCAAACTCTCCCCACAAACGATAGCAATGCCCAGCAGATACACGCCCGGCTCGGCCGCGCCGCTGCTCGGCACTAGCGCGCGATACCCGCTCTAAACTCAAAACCGTTCTGCCTGCGCGCTGCTTGGTGCGACGCTCCAATCCTGAGTCAATTACACTGGTAATTCTGGGAATGGTTAAACTGGTTTCGGCAACATTAGTCGCCACAATAATTCGTCTTATCCGCGGTTCATTGCTGTTGTCTAATATGGTTTTTCGCTCTAGCGCAGTAATACTTGCGTGCAGTGGCAATACTTCAGCATCAAGCCCACTTAAGCTAGCTTGGCAGGCTTGAATCTCTGCCCGGCCTGGCAAAAATACCAAGATATCGCCATCATCTTTTATTAAGGCTTTCTCTACTGCCTGCTTAACCGACTCAGTGACACGTCGACTATCCGGCAGATAATGAGACTCTCGCGCTTCATAACTCACACTCACCGGAAATTCCCGCCCAGTAGTTTTGAGCACCTTAGCGGCTAAATATTCACTTAACTTATTGCCTTGCAAGGTAGCGGAGGTAACCACCAGTTTAAGAGGTAAAGACTTAGCCAAAGCCAATAACAAATCAGAATCCCAACGGCGCTCATGAAATTCATCGATAATCAGCACGGCATAGTCAGCAAGTTGATTCTCAGCCAACCAACGCAGGGCAATCCCAGGAGTCACAAAGGCAATATTGGTATTTTCATTGACACTTGACTGGAAGCGAATCGAATAACCCACCTTATAGGGCGATCTGCTTAACGCCAGCTGCTCAGAGACATAAGCCGATAAAGCTTCACAGGCTATCCGCCTTGGCTGCACCACCAGCACCTTACCTAAACTAGCTGCCCACACTGGCAAACGGGTGGATTTACCCGAGCCTGTGGCAGCCTCTACCACCAAATTGTCGCGTGTGAGTTGCTCAACAAAACGCGTTTGTAGGGAATCAATAGGTAATGATGAGAGTTTGTAGTTGCCCAAGTAAAATCCAATAGCTCATTTAAAACTTTGGCATAGTACCTTTAAGCTAACTTTATCGCGAATACTAGCTGCGTAACCGAGCGTTACTACCACCAAGAATTAGGCATAAGTTGTATTTATACTTGCTTTCGCAATTAGCCATCACCTAAGCTAACTGCTTGTGCGCTAACCCAATTAACGGACCTAACATGAATTTTTCTAAACTTGGCAGTAGTAGCTTATCGGTTTCGCGAGTGTGCTTAGGCAGTATGACCTGGGGCCTACAAAATAATCAGCAAGATGCTAATCAACAGATTGATTATGCCCTCAGCCAAGGGGTTAATTTTATTGATACTGCAGAAATGTACGCGGTCCCACCTTCGCCAGATACCTACGGTAAAACCGAAGCGATTATTGGTAACTGGATTGCTGCTAACAAGCAAAAACGCGACGACCTAATTATTGCTACCAAAATTGCTGGTGCTGGTTTGCCTTGGGTACGCGAGGGCGGCCCAATTAATGGTGAAGAAGTTGTTGCCGCAGTTGATGCTTCCCTACAGCGTTTGCAAACTGACTACATTGATTTATACCAACTGCACTGGCCAAATCGCTCTACTCCGCACTTTGGTAAACATTGGCCGAACCAGATACAGCCAAGCGCGATTGATGCTGCTGACCACCAAGCCCAGATGCTAGATATACTGCAAGGCTTGCAACGCTGTGTAGAAGCCGGAAAAATTCGTCACTGTGGTTTATCTGACGACACCCCTTGGGGAATTAATACTTATCTTAAGTTGAGCGAGCAACACAACTTGCCACGCATGGTGTCGATTCAAAACGAGTTTAGTTTGTTGCATGCTAAAGATTGGCCGTATTTGATTGAGAACTGTGTGCAAGAAAACATTGCTTATTTACCTTGGTCACCCTTGGCCAGTGGCATGCTAAGTGGTAAATACGCTAATGGCGCTCGCCCAGAAGGTAGCCGCTGGACCTTTATGCAGCGCAACGGGATTTTCCGCGACACCGAGCTTGCTCATAAAGCCGTTGCCGCCTATGCCGACTTAGCCGCACATTATGGCTACACACCAGCGCAATTAGCCTTAGCCTGGTGCGACCAAGTTGATGGAGTAAGCTCTACCATTATTGGCGCAACCAACATGCAGCAGTTGGAAGAAGATATCGCCGCATTTGCCAAGCCCTTAAGCGAGCAGGCACTGGCTGATATAAGCGAAGTATTTAAACGCTACCCTGCACCTTATTAAGCTGTTTAATCCACCATTAACGCTTGTTAATGGTGGATTGTTTCCACTCCTGAACTTGCTGCCTGTAATTATCTAGCGAGATTTATTGTTTAAGTAAGCATTCACAAATAGCTAGCGTTCATTGCTTATCCTGTTGCTCACTTGATAGCTGATTTTGCTCTGCTAGTTTTGCCATGTTTTTGGTCATGCCCCACAATAACCAGCCATGCCAAGGCGCAAAAAAGTACCAGTATACCAAGCCCCAAAAACCTGCCGGGTGCCAATATAAGGCAACTTCTAATTGGTGTTTATTCTCAGCCAAGGGGTCGATACTAATTTGCATGCCACCGCCTCCGGGCGCTTTCATGCCAAAACGCATCACTAAGCATTCATTTTCTTCAACACTTAATATGGTCCAAGAATCCACTCTTTCACCAACCGTTAACTTACGATAATCACTGCGACCATGTTCACGCCCTGTGCCGCCTACCACAAAGTCCATCCATTCGCGCATTGCCCACAGCACATCCAAATAAAAATACCGGTGCTTACCCCCCAGCAGATTTATCACTCGCCAAATATTTTCAGCAGAGGCGTTAACCGTAACGGTTTTCTTAGCCGCTTTGGCATAAAAGCCATGTAATGAAGAAAAATTTCTGAAGGTGGGAACCCCATCCTGCCAGCGCTTAGGGTAAGTATGTACTTGCTCCTCTTCAAACAGCTGAGCAATTGCATCATCAATTGACATTAGCTGTTGCGGGATCAAGCCCCGTAATACTTCTGGTTTTGCCTCTAACTGCTCAGCTAGTCCGGCAATCAGGGCTTTGGCCAAACTTTGCGGAACAGAGGTAATTAAACCTAGTACGGTACAAGCTAGTTTTATTGGCAAACCCGGTAGCACCAAGATTTTTATCGACTTATTTAAATGCTTAGCAATTCTTAGCATAAGCTGCCGATAGCTTAACCATTCTGGTCCTGCTGCATCTAATACCATGCCTGCCGTTTCTGGCATGTTGGCAAGCTCTACCAAGTAATGCAGCACGTTTTCCAAGGCGATTGGCGGGGCTTGAGTCTCAATAGCTTTAGGGACAAATGCCAAAGGCATATGCCCAACTAAATCTCGCATCACCTCAAAAGCGGCTGAACCAGGTGTAATAATAATGCCTGCGCGTAACTCAGTAACGGCCACGCCACTTGAGGCTAAAGCTTCACCCGTAGCGATACGCGCCAGCATGTGTTCCGATTTTGGTTTAACCGAAACGAGGCTTCCCATATAGATGATCCGCTGAACCTTGGCCTTTGCTGCCGCATCAGCCAGGTTTTTCGCGGCAAGCGCTTCTAGCTCACCATGCGCCTGACCATCACTCATGCCATGCATCAGGTAATACACCAATTCAATGTCTTCCAGCGCATCTGGCAGGCTACTAGGCTCAAGTAAATCTAGGGTAAAACGCCGACAACTTAATTCTGGCCAAGGCGCTGGTTTATTTGGGTCGCGTGAACTAACACTCACTTGATGGCCAGCACCAACTAAGGCCGGAACCAGCTTTCGACCAATGGTACCCAGCGCTCCAATAACCAGTATTCGCATCAAACAGCCTTAATCTACTACCAAATTTGTTATCTACAGCCTAGCTGATTTTTCCTACAATTTAAGAGAAGTTTTGCTAAGCAGCTAAAATAAAAGTATTTTTATCCGCAACTAGAGCTTAGCCAAAAGACAACACGGTTTGAGTAGATTGGCGAAACTGACCTGGCGACACTCCCATTACCTGCTTGAATTTGGCGCAAAAATAGGCGCTATCAGAAAACTCGCAAGCGTAGGCTATTTGAGTAATGCTTTGCTTGCTATCACTGAGCATGGCCACAGCGGTATTAATCTTTCGCTTAAGCAAATAGTCTTTATAGTTTTGGGCAAACAAGGACTTAAATACTCGAGAGAAATGGTATTTAGACATCCCGCAAATATCTGCCGCTTGCTGCAAGCTTAAGTTAAGTGTTTGATGGCTTTCGAGATGGTGAAGCAAAGGAATGATCTTAGCCAAACCTTTGTTTTCTTTAAGTACTGCTGCGCTCTGCTCAGCACCGAATTGGCTACTTTGCTGCTGCCCAGCCAAAAATAAAAACACGCTGCGTAACAAGCTATGCGCCAAATTTCGACCTTCATTGTTTTTTTCAACAGAATCTAACCAAGCAATTTGGCTATGCAAGAAGCCCGCTTGCTGCTCAGATAATTGCATCACTAAGGGTTTATCTAATTGAGAGCTCACATCTAGCAAGGCTAACTCGCTATACAAATAACGCTGAAACTGCAGCAGGCTAAACTCTCGCTCATCACCTTGCATCTCCATTTCGTGCATCGCTAACGAGGGAATGAATACCAAGGCGTTGTCATTTAACTCTATGGTTTGTCCATCTATCCCCACCTGCCCTTTAATTTTTTTAAACAGCATGATTTCACCCAACATGTGGAAATGGGTAGGAATAGCTAAGCTAGGTTCATCAACAATATGAAAACGGCGTAAATAGCATGATTTACCTTGAGGAAGGTGGATGTTTTCAAAACTGAGAGGATGCGCAGCCATAGTAGCAATAATTTTATATTTTAAAGCTTATAACTTACATATAAGCACAATTTAAAGCAATAAATTACCAGTACAAACTTTAGGAGTAACTATGGCTACTATTACTAATCCAATTCTTACTGGTTTTCGTCCCGATCCTTCCATCATCCGTGTAGGAGACGACTACTACATTGCTACCTCTACGTTTGAATGGTTTCCCGGCATTATGATCCACCATTCAAAAGATTTAGTGAATTGGCGAATTATTGGCCACGTGCTTAACACGGTAGAGCACTTAGATATGCGCGGTATGGATAACTCCGAAGGTGTATATGCGCCAGCCTTAAGTTATGCCGATGGCAGATTTTGGTGTTGTTTCTCCAATGTGCATTCTTGTCGTGGCGGCACTTGGATGTCTACGCCTAGCTATGTAGTGAGCGCCGACAACATAAGTGGCCCGTGGAGCAAACCGGTTTCTATTGGCGATTATGGCTTTGACCCATCACTGTTTCATGATGACAATGGCAAAAAATACATGGTAAACATGGTTTGGGATGGCCGTAAGAAAACCGACTTTTTTGGCGGCATTATTCTGCAAGAATTTGATGCCAACTTGGGCCAGTTAGTGGGCGAAGAAAAAATCATATTTAACGGCACAAAACTTGGCTGCACTGAAGGACCGCAGATCCTCAAAAAGGACGGTTGGTATTACCTGATTACTGCTGAAGGCGGCACATCCTACGACCATGCCGTAACCGTTTGCCGCGCTAAAGATGTTTGGGGGCCTTACGATCTGCACCCAGAAAATCCTATTCTCACCTCTCGTCACCAAGACGACGCCGAGTTACAACGCGCTGGTCATGGCTTCTTAGTAGAAACACAAAATGGTGAATGGTACTTATCGCATCTTTGTGGTCGCCCTATTAGTGACCCAGAAAACCCAAGCCACACCATGGAGTATGCTCAAGGTCGCTGCACGCTTGGCCGAGAAACCGCCCTGCAAAATGTAGAATGGCGCAACAACTGGCCTTATGTAGTGGGCGGCACCACTCCAAGATTAGAAATCCAAGCGCCAAAATTAGCTGCGCAGCCTTGGCCTGTTGAGGCGAGCAGAGATGACTTCGATAGCTGCGAACTGGCGGTAAAATATCAGTCACTCAAAGACCCGTTTGAGGAATCATGGATATCTTTAAGCCAACGCCCAGGATATGCCCGACTGCTTGGCCGAGACTATTTATACTCGCGTTACAATCAGAGCCTATTAGCCCAACGGGTAACGGCATTTAATTGTGTAAGTGAAACGGCAGTAGAGTTTGGTCCTAGCTCACCTCGCCAAATGGCTGGATTAGTCGCTTACTACTCGCGCGGTGGACACTACTTCTTAAAGACCTCGTGTAACGATGCCGGAGAGCAAATTATTCAGGTGGTGGGTGACATTGAGGATAAATATAAGGAATACACCGAAGAACTAGTCATTGGCCGTTGCAAGCGCGTTTACATGCGCCTAGAGCAAAACACTCATTGGTATCAGTTTAGCTACTCGCTAGACGGCGTAAGTTGGCAAGCCATTGGTGAGCCGCTCAACGCTACTCACTTGTCTGACGAAGGCAGTAATGATGTATTCCGCTTTACTGGTTCGTTTGTTGGTTTATTCGCTTGTGACCTCACCGGCAAGCACATTGCGGCAGACTTTGATTATTTCGACTACCAGACACTCGATTAGGTCGCTTAGTTAACAGTAGATTGCATTATGCAGTACGCTGCGTAGTGCGATCTAACTCTTAGTTCTACTAATTGAGTTTAATAGAAAACAGCTAACTTGATTTAAATCAGTATCTTGCTATATAGAGATTGCCAAACTCGCTGCATCATTTTTAAGCACTATGCTGGTTCTAATGCAATCTTCAATTCGTTGGTTTCTCGCGCCCTGTTGTATCTGCTTTGTGCTAAGTGCTGCTCACTTTTACCATGCTCACCAGCAAATTTACGTTGCGCTATGCATTATGGGTTTGTTTAGTATTTTGATTCGCCACCCCATTTGCTTACGGCTAAATCAATGCGCTATGTTGCTACTCACCGCGGAGTGGATTAACACTATCGCCGAAATTTACGTAGTTCGCAGCGCCTATGACCAGCCTTGGTTACGCATGGCTTTTATATTAGGCGTAGTTGCCATATTGCACCTCGCTACTGCCTTATTATTTCAGCATTATAAAGTGCGTCGCTACTTTGGTTACCCTAGACAGTTCTTGTTTCGCTAAGCCTAAATACAGTTCAAGAACGATCTCAGTTATACTAGTCGGCCCATACTCTTAGTTACCTAATCTTGTGAATCGCTTTTTAGAACTCTACGCTCAGCGTAAAGCCGCTGCCACCACCGAATTTAAAGGCCGTGGAGCGCGCCGAGTGCGTTGCCAAACCTGCCAAATGCCTCAGCAGCACTGCTTTTGTGAGCAAGCCATTTTGCAAGAGAGTAACTGTGGTTTTGTGCTACTAATGCATAACATGGAAGTATTGCGCCCCAGTAATACCGGGCGATTTATCGCTGATCTTATTCCAGACACCTACGCCTTTATCTGGCAGCGAACCGAACCTTGTGAAGCCTTACTAGCTCTTTGCCAGCAACAACAATGGCAACCCTATGTAGTATTCCCTGCCGCGTTTAGTCAGCCTGAGAGAGTGCATTACAGTATTGAGCTAAAACCAGGCCAAAAGCCGCTGTTCATTATGCTCGATGGAAGCTGGCGCGAAGCACGAAAAATGTTTCACCAAAGCCCATGGCTAGATAGGTTTCCGGTAATTTCAATAAACCCAGAGCAAGCTTCTAGTTACGGGCTTCGTTCTCGGCCGATAAAAGGCCAGTGGGCTACCGCTGAAGTGGCGGCTCAATTGCTTGCGATAAGCGGTGAAGAAAACAATGGCAAACAGCTTGCGCAACGCTTTAGTCAATTTACTCAACAAACCCTCGCAGGAAGAAGCCATTAACCAGTGTTAACCACCAGTTTTTGCTCAATTTAGCAGCGAATTAAGCTAACGCTTTCGTGAGATACATCACGCATTGAAAACGTTATCAAGCAAAAGTGGTTTTGCCACGTTTTGTCACTATGCCTAGGCCTTTAGTTGTTGTTATGATGTTGGCGCTTGAATAGACAGTGCATAATTTGAACAAAATTACTAAGCCCTGCAGACCAAGCAAACTTAAAAATATAGAGTATTATTTCAATTGTTTCAGGAGACATAATGTCTAAGAGCACTGGTACCGTTAAGTGGTTTAACGAAAAGAAAGGTTTTGGTTTCATTTCTCAGCAATCTGGCGCAGATGTGTTTGTACACTTCCGTGCAATTTTAGGAGATGGCTTTAAATCACTTGAAGAAGGCCAGAAAGTAGCATTTGACGTTGAAGACGGTCAAAAAGGCCCGCAAGCAGCCAACGTTGAGCTTGTATAAACAACTTCTAGAAGCATAACCTTGGGATTAGGTTATGCTTCTTATTTCTCTACTCCCCGACTTTAGCTCCATCGAATAGATATGCTGTGGCCCTGCTGGCCCCCCTTGATATAAAACCTCACTATCTTTAAATCCACACTTTTTATATAAAGCCTGCGCAGCGTGATTGCTACAATTTACGGTTAAGCCTAATAAATCTGAATCAGAAATTAGCTGAGAGACATAGCTCTTAAGCAGCATGCCCGCCTGATATCCGTATCCGTTACCCTGATGACGCTGGTCGACAAAAAATGACCTCAACAATACCGCCTTGTTCAGTGCCAACTCTTGCTTGTAAGGGTAATGCTGATCAATTACAAAAAATCCAACTAATAGCTTATCAACCATCATCAAATGAGCTGATTGTTGTTCACTAAGCTGCTGCAAAATATCAGCGATGTTTTTTACGTAGTTTTGCTGTTCTGGAGCCACTTGCAGTGCCAAAACCTGCTCGAAATAGTGCTCTGCAAAAGGCTGTAAGTTCATCTCTACCCTCATGCACTCTCCCCATACTGATTACCTTGCTCAGCCAATACTGCTTCTCGCCCCATCATTAGTTGTTTTCTATCTAAACCCCAGCGATATCCCCCCAAAGCACCACTGCTACGAATGACTCGGTGACAAGGGATAATAAATGCGATTGGGTTCTTGGCCACTGCACTCGCCACTGCGCGAGTCGCGTTTGCGGAGCTTACTTGCTGTGCTAAAAACTGATAAGAACACAAGCTCCCGCTCGGTACTTTTAGTAGCGCTTGCCACACCTGTAATTGAAAATTGGTCCCTTTAAGCCATAAAGACAAGGCTTGTTTGGGAGCTTGACTGTGATTGAAAATTTGCGATAGCAATGGTCTTACTGCAGCGTCATCATGAATACACTGGGCCTTTGGCCATGCTTGTTTAAGCTCCTCCAGCGGCACCAACTGTTGCTCTGCTTCACAGAAGCTAAGCTGGCAAATGCCCCGCTGAGTGCTAGCTATAAATGCGCAACCAAAGGGGGTAATTCCCCAGCCATAATGAATAGTTAAGCCTTCACCTTTAGTTTTAGCTTCACCGGGCGTTACTGCTTCTATATTTACAAATAAGTCATACAAGCGCGCACCGCTAGAGAGCCCTACATCGTATGCGGTCTCGAGAACCGAACGCGATTCAAGCAACTGCTCACGGGCTTTTTGTAAAGTAACAAACTGCAAAAAACGCTTTGGCGATACCCCGGCCCACTGACTAAACAAGCGCTGTAAATGTGACTCGCTCATTGCTAAATCACTGGCGAGTTCTTTAAGCTCTGGTTGCTGCTGTTGATGCTCAACTAAGTAGGCCATAGCTTGGCTTATTTGCTGGTACTCTCGATGCGATTGCAATGGGTATTGCTCCATAACGTTTCCTCACAGGCCTTTAACCGCAACTTTAAACTAATTAAATCCTCGGCTCGACCCGATAATTGCAAAATAAGAGTTTAAGAAAACTTGAGCAGGAGACTTAAAGAGCATCTTTTACTCAGTGAATAGCATTCAACACCTGCTGTTCAGCCTGTTCGATAACTTGGGCTAACTCACCAGAACTAAGCATCGTCTGAATCATCTCATCCACTTTCGCTACTAAGTGCTGCTCTCGTTCATGAATATAATGATAAAGTGGAAAGACCGCCAACGGAGCTGAGTGAGCGAGCTGTTGGTTAAGCTTTAGTCGCTTCGAAGCTATTAAGCCATCAACTTTATTGGTTAGTGCCACATCCGCTCGCCCTCGGTGAACAAAGCTTAAGAGTTTGTCAGTACTATTTAGTTGCTCAACATGATTGTGGTTAGCAGTAATGTCGGCAGTATGTTTAACTCCCCTCACTACCACTAATTTATATCGCTGTAAGTCAGACAAGGTAGTTATTGCTAGCGACCGCTCACTTAAGTAAAACGCCGTGGTATTGAGTGAATAATAAGGTGTTGGCACGCGAATCAATTGGGGGTTTTGCTCCCCATAACTCCATATACGCATCACTTCACCATCAAGCATGCCAGTTGATGCTTCTAATTGAGCACGTTTAGCCGGCAAGGCGCTCACCTCTATTTTAAAATCCAATTTTTTGTAAACCGCATTTAAAACAATAATTCCTACTTTTTGCTCAAATAGGTGCTCAATGGCGGCGTACTTATAAAGGCCTTCGGCAAAGACCGAAGAGCAATATAGAAAACAGAAAATAAGCGTAGCTTGACGAATACCCCACCCCTTTTGGTTAGCGAACTTATTGAGATTAAGCAATAAGTTCTCCACTAATATTAGACTAGGCTTGGCTAACTAACTGATAAAAAAAGACGCACCATTGTGCGCCTTATTTGTTTAATGCCATCAAGCTTTAAAGTACTTACGACAGCTTAATCGAAGGTATAGGTAAACACCCTAAAACCCTGATTATCGGCAACATTATCTAGCGCTTCTGTTGGGGTTACTCTGTCTAGGTAAGTATTTGCATAATCTTGAGCAGCCTCTAAGTGAGATGATAAAAACTCAACAGTTACCCCAGAAGGCCCAACTAAAGTAAAGTTATGTGCGTTAGGGAATTCAAGAATGTCGCTTGGATTCTCTAGCTCATCAGATTTAGCATTTAGGTAGTTGTTAACAAGATCGCGGTTAGAATCAACTTCATCTTCATGGGCGATGGTAGCGTTAGCGACTCCTGGCATCCAACTTTGCGATGCACGGTAATTGTTTGTCACGATATAGAGCTTTTTGCCTAAGTCGTTTTCTAAGGCTTCTCCAGCATACATAATATTGGTAATTCTACGGCTGTCCGTTTGAATTAAGTCACCATTTGCATCGTAGACCAGTTCACCTATTTCGTTAACTTGGTAGCGAGGTGCTTGGCTCACATCAATATTATATGTAAGAAGGCTATCGCCATCGGCGTCAAAGCCACCAAAAAACACATCAAAGTTGTAGCTACGGAACTGTTGGTGCAGTAAGCGGTCACCGTCTGCGGCAACGGTTTGGTATTGCTGGGCAACAATCACTTCCATCCATTCGATAAGATCAGCCACCGTCAGTTCAAGCACCGCAGGAGTGTTGTTATCAAATACGTAAAGGTCTGCCACGCTGGCGCGAGTTAAGGCATCACCATCGATGTTGGTATAGTCTTCACGACCTCCACGGCCACCTTTAAAGGGAGCGGATACCGACAACATCGTAATACTTGAATCTAACACGCCATCATCTTGCCAAGACACACCTTGCGAATATTGTGCTTCATTCACAATTTGCACAGAGATGTCTGACTCAACTGCTGAAAAGTAGCTGTTAATTGGCTCATCAACATTACCAATTTCTTCGGCCATGAAATCCAAGGTACCTTCATGGTCAGAACTCACTAAATAGTTGACCATTTCATCTTGAAGGTAAGGGTCATCTTTTAATGAGCGTAAACTCGCGCTGCTCGACTTAACCGCCCAAGTTTCACCTCTGTCAGAGCTTCTCAAGGTTAAATCAATCACCCCAAGGTGATTACCCCAAAAACCAGGCATAACGGCAGGTTTACCAAAAATTTTGCCATTAGGTGCGTCAACGCCTTCCATACCGTCGTAGGTATTGCTGGTCGTTGGGAAGTTGTTGTGGTCATGGCCAAACATTAAGGCATCAATACCGTCAACTTGTGCTAACTGCCAAGACGCGTTGTCCATAAAATCTTCATCTCGGTCACCGCCAGACAAACCTGAATGCGGAATAGCGACAATGATATCAGCGCCTTCAGCTTTCATTTTTGGAACGTAGTGTTCAGCAGTCATCTTGATATCGGCGAGCATCACCTTACATTCAAGGTAGCGTTTATCCCAATTCAAAATATTAGGTGGAGTGAAACCAATTACCCCAACTTTAACTGTGTAGGTGCCGCCATCGGTCGCGGTAAAATCACGTTCAAGAATTTCATAAGGCGTGAAGTAAGGTTCAAATTGGTCGAAAAATGCGGCGTAGTTTCCGGCAAAGTGTTTATCGATATCTACCGCACAAGTCTCTTCATCAATGGCGACATTATTGTTAGGTTGCTTACCTTCAAACTGATAAACGTTAGCATTAATGTAAGGGAAGTTGGCACCAGAAGTCGCCGCTGCTAAGTAATCAAGTCCGTAGTTGAATTCATGATTACCAATATTACCTACATCGTAACCTAGGTAGTTCATGGCTTTGTAAACCGGGTGAACGTTCCGCTCAAGGTAAGTAGTGCCTAAGTTGGCAACGTAGTCACCCATTGGGCTTCCTTGAATCAAGTCCCCGTTATCAAACAACATGCTATTTAGCGCTTCAGCTCGCGCTTCCTTAATCAATACAGCAGTACGCGCTAAGCCATAATTTTGTGGGCTCAAGGCATTATCTTTGGGGGAAGCGAAGTAATTGTAAGGCTTCATATTGGAGTGCAGATCGGTTGTTTCCATCAAACGAAGCTCCAACTCTAATTCATTGTAAGAATTATTGCTGGAGTTGTCCCAACATGCAGTCAAGCTCACGGTAATGGCTGATGCAAGCAGCAGTTTTTGCAGTGGAAAATGATTATCCATTTCAATCTCTAAGTTAAGGTAGTGTAAAAAACGACTACACCATAGAGATTGCAGGTTTCAGTTTTATTAATTGATAAATAAAGTATTTTTAGCATGATTGTTTTATATTTTCTGGCAAAGTAGCGTCACTAACCAGCCTGAAAAGCACGCTCAGTCAGCACTGAGCAGACCACACCAAAGCATCAAATAAACATCATTCAACTCAGGCGCCCTAAGAGGAATTTAGCTTTAATATCCGCTTTGTTATTTGGAGATAAAGGCTATAATGCCGCCCTATTGCAGTATAAGGTTCGGTAGTGTGTTTAAACCTAAAGCAGCCAGTTGGATAAGTTTATATTTTTCAGGATTATTCTTTGCCTGGGGGATCTTTTTGCCTTTTTGGGCGCTGTGGCTTGAAAGCGAAGGCTTAGATCCAAGCCAAATAGGCATGTTACTCGGCTTTAGTATGCTGGCCCGTTTTCTTGGCAATGTGCTCCTTATGCCACGAATAAAATCGGCCAAACACTTATTACCTGGTATTCGTTATGTAAGCTTTGCCAGTATCTTGGTCGTCGCGAGCCTATGCTGGTTAAACGGCTACTTTTGGTTAACGCTACTTACACTAGCCGCCAACTTTTTTATTGCCACCCTTATTCCTTTGGGTGATGCAGTGGCCACCAAATGGGTAAGCCAACTACAGCTAGATTATGGCCGCGTTCGGGTATTTGGCTCCATTGCATTTATTGTCTCTTCCACCCTTTTAGGTCTTGGCCTCACCTACTACTCTCACTCACTCATTTTATATGCAACGCTTGCCTCACTGGTGGTGATGTGGGGCTTAAGCCTGCTTACGCCAGCAAGCCCATTGGTAGATGAAAACAATGAAGGAGAGCCAGTAAGCAGCAAGCTTTGGCCAGTGCTTAAACAAGCACATGCGCTTAAATTTGTGCTGGTAACCGCTTTAATTCAGGGCTCACATGCGGCTTATTATGCCTACAGCACGCTTTACTGGAAAAGCATTGGCTATGCTGAATCGACCATCGGTTACCTATGGTCGATAGGTGTGGCATTAGAGATGAGCATTCTTATTTTTGGCAGTAAATGGTTTAAAAGCTGGAATGCCAACAAGATGTTTTTGCTAGCGGCGGTGGGCGGGGTTATTCGTTGGGGTATATTTGGTAGCACAGAGCTACTGCCACTAATGATGCTATCGCAAGGCTTGCACGCATTAACCTTTGCCCTTACCCAACTTGCAGCAATTAAGTACATTGCGTCTGAAGCTCCAAGCTCTCAAGCTATCCCGCTACAGGCATTGTACTCCGCCATTGCGCTAAACATGGGAACCGCCCTGCTCACCTTCCTAAGTAGCGCCTTGTATGAGCCAATGGGTTCGGGGATCTTTTTAATTATGGGCGGCCTATCTGCGCTGGCCATTCCGCTATTGTTGCTAAATGCCAAGTCAGCTAAAGCAAGAGCCTAGAGATTAAATATCAGCTAACCGTTCGCTATAGGACCCAACAAAAAATCCGAGTGTAATAAACTACACTCGGACTTGATTTGGAGATGCGTTTTCTCGAAAGGCGAGAAAACTAGCTAAGCAGTTTTGCTAGTTATTGCCTAGCCTTCACCTTGTTAATTACCGATATGGTAATGCGACACAGCGAATTTAAAAGCTGCCCGCAGTTGATGCACCGTTCCCAGTATTCACAGCGTTATTGCCGCCAGATTGCCACTGAATCACGTTGCTAGGATCTGTTTCGTTACGAATAATACATTTCCATTCAATGTCGGTCGCCTGAGGAAGCTTGATGGTAGCACTCCAAGTTGGGTAACTTGTTGGGCTAAGTAACACTGCACTCGCTGCTTGCCAGTTACCTAAAGCTGCATTGTTACCTACTGCGTAAACGCTATCGCCCATATTGGTATAACCGTTATTACAGGTGAAGCTAACGTCCACTTCATCTGTTGGCTCAATATCTCCATCGGTTTCTGCTAGCCACATTCTTGCTGAGCCAGCTGGCACATTTACGGTGTAGTAAGAGCTATTTGCCTTAAAGCTTGAACCAGTGAATACATCAACATAGTTTTTCGCACTGTTTAAATTGCTCGCGTTAATGCTAATGTCTTTGGCGTAGCCACATTTGTTAATACCCAGTACGCCGGCATCACCGCGGCGTAAAACAATGGCACATTGGTCGGTATACAATACTTCTTCATCTGCACCCTGAACGCCATTGTGAAACTTAACCATGGCTTTAAGGTTGTCTTGCTTGTAATCATTTACCCAACGGCCATTATCCACACCTGTTGCGTCACTAAACACCATTGGAACACCCTCTTGGCGACCCATAATATAAGCGTAGGCAAGGTGCTCATTAGCTTCGCTCATAATCTGATAACGGAAGCCGTCATTACTTGGGATGTCGTGGGTAATGGTAAAGGTAAGTGCACGAATACCATCAATTGCTCCGCCCCAAGATTTAGGGTTAGCTAAGGCTTCTAAACTGCCGTTAACATCAAAGGCATCACGTAATGTTTTTAGTAGTGGGAAGTCGTAGGCACTGTGCGAGGTTTCACGGAGGTAAGGTTCTAAGAAGGTATCGTAATCAGCATTACCTGCTCCAGCACCAGTGATAATCTCACCAAATAAATACATATCTTGTTTGATGTTAGCGTCGAACACTTGGTTGATATGCCAAGTCGTCATGTGTTTGGCAGCATCAATTCGAAAACCAGTAACACCCATGTTTTTAATGGCTTGAACATAGCTTTTTTGCTGTGCACGAACCCAGTCATTAGGATCTAAATCAGGTAAGCCGGGGTCGCCATTACCACCACAGATACGGCCATTCATTGACTCCCATACATCTGTCCAGTTGGTGATACAGAACCCAGCATGAAAATCACCAGGAGAAAACAAGTTGTTACTCAAGTCACCAAAAAGCTGTTGTCGATTCCAGTAATCACTGTTACTTGCATAGTCGTTAAGCGTGTCATTACCAGGGAAGTAAGTAGAGTTGCCTCGCTCATTCGCCATTTGATTAATCACGATGTCAGCATAGGTATTTACGCCATGTGCTTTCAAGGCATTAATCATGTTTTGAAAGTCTTCTTTATTGCCGCGGTTATTATCGATAACACGATAGTCCTGCGGCTGATAGCGCGCCCACCATTGGGTATTGCTGCTATCCGATTTTAGCGGCGGAGCCACCAATACATTTGTGTAACCAATATCTGCAATTTCAGCAGCCTTTTCGGCAACTTCTGAATATCGCCAATCAAAGGCATGTAAAATAACATCGGCACTGGCCAGCTGTGAAAATACAGCTAATGAAGTACCTAATAGGCACGTATTTATTGCATCCGCTTTAGTTTTGTATTTCATTATTAGTAAATCCTTTCCCATGATTACTATATTTAATGAACACAAAGACCAATTTATAGAATTAAATTATGTTGTTACAGCATCGTTTAAAACAGTGGGAGCAATCAATACACTATTTCCTAGCTCTAAATTTTACTTGTTACTTATAAGTGAACAACAAAAACTGTTCAGTAATCTTGTTTAGAAGCTAAGACATAAAACCTGCATTGCGGAGATCTCCACTATTTTATCGCTGCATCACTGGTCCTTGTGGCTAAGTGAGAGTTTATAACTCTTTGCGTTTACTGCCTTATCGATACCGACAACATCAACAAAACATCAACTTCAGGTAATTTACTCACATATCAGAGTGTGTCAACGACGAGGAAAAGAGATATTCTAAAGTGTGACACAAGTGCTTATTACAGCTGGAAGTTATTTGATGTTACCTAAGGTTAAATCAGCAAATAAATTAAAAATAAAGCTTTTACTGCTTATTTAATAAGGTTACTAATACAATACTTTAAAATGTATAAGTATTTTCAAGCGCTAATTACTTTCTTTTTTAAACTTAAACGCCTTATTCCCACCTTTATTTATCTTCGCTATCAAATTAAATCAGTAAGGTGCGGTCAAAAGGCTAGCGAGGAAACCGCACTAGACGCTAAGCATCCCTTAGATGAACAAAGTTTAATCTTGGCACCAGCCAAACTTTGTTACATTAGGACCTAGGCAAAAACCAATTACAGCCAGAGGATTACCTCTTAGCTTGAATAATGCACAATACGCCCTGATATTATTAAGGTCTGTTGGTGTTTTGAGCTCTTTTTTACAGCACTTAGCTGGACTACTTGTACGAGACAAAGGCTTTTAGGCGCAGCTAGCCAACATGAGAAGCCAGTAGCGCTGTAGCAATGAGCCTAAAACGATGTTCCCTAGAACAAAAAGTTCCACCGAGAAAGGCTAACAGGCCCTCGTGTTCACCCATAAAAGGTTGCAGTTTCATTAATGAATTTATCTCGACTATCTAGCGTTAAAACTAAAGCCGATGACCTAGCTAAGCTAACTATGGATAAGCATATGCGTTTAGCAGTAACGGGCTTAAGTGGCGCAGGTAAAACCGCCTTTATCACTTCTTTAGTCAATCAATTGTTATTGGGTGCAGAAAACCATCAACTCCCCTTATGGAAGTTAGCCCGTGAGCATCGGTTTTTAGGTGCTAAGCGCACTCAGCAGCCTCACTTACATGTAGCTAGTTTTGATTATCAAGGTGGAATGGATGCACTGCAAAGCCAGCCACCACGCTGGCCTTCGCCTACTCATGGGGTGAGTGAAATACGCCTTAAGTTGCGATACACCCCACAATCAATGCTGTGGAGAAAGCTAAACCACACCGCCACGCTTAACCTAGACATTGTTGACTACCCGGGCGAGTGGCTACTCGATCTGCCCCTGCTCGAGCAAAGCTATGCGCAGTGGTGCGAACATATAGAAAGCAGTTTAAGGGATTCGCGTAAAGCTGAACTCGCCACAACTTGGCAAGACATGGTGCAACAATTAGATATTCATAGCACTGCCGACGAAAATCGCATGGCCGACATTGCCAGCACTTACACCGACTACTTGCACCAATGCAAACAGAAATTAGGCATGCACCACATTCAACCAGGTCGATTTGTACTACCTGGTGAACTGGCCGGTGCGCCAGTGTTGGCATTTTTCCCACTACCAGTAGCGCTGGCAAAAAGCCCAAGCAAGGATAAAAAACAACGTAAGCAATCCTACTTAGGCTTGTTGGAGCAACGCTTCGAGTACTACAAAGAACATGTTGTGAAGCAGTTTTACCAACAGCACTTTATTAAATTTGACCGACAAATCGTATTGGTAGATTGCTTAAGCCCGCTCAACAGCGGCCACGATAGTTTTTGCGATATGCAGCTAGCAGTAAACCAAATACTGCACAGCTTTAACTACGGAAAAACCAGTTTACTGCGCCGTTTATTTGCTCCCAAAATCGACAAGCTGCTGTTTGCCGCCACTAAAGCCGACCACGTGAGCAACGATCAACACAACAACTTAGTACAATTGCTAAGTGAAGTGGTTGCCGAAGGCAAACGCCATGTGAAGTTTGAGGGGATTACTACCGACACAATGGCCTTAGCCTCAATCAAAGCCACCCAAAGTGGTAAAGCCCAACTCAAGGGCGAAAGCATTTCGGCGATTAAAGGCATTTTGCAAAGCGACGTAGAAACTCAGCAGCAAACCACTTTGTTTCCAGGAGAAGTGCCTAGCCAGTTACCCAAGCAAGATTTTTGGCAGCAACAAGGCTTCGAGTTTAGTCCTTTTCAAGCGCCAAGCACCAGCCCTTATCAAGCTCTACCTCATAACCGTATCGACCAAGCGATTGAGTTTTTGCTAGGAGATAAATTTAAATGAATACCCCAATTAAGCAGCGCCAAGTACTGCAAACCGAAGTTAAGCCAAATGAACAAGCAGTTGAGACGCAAGCCGAACCTGCGCCGTTGGCGAGCAAACAAGTACTCGATGACGAGCTCAACTGGCAACAAGACAACACTCAAGAGCAGTTAGAATCACTAGACATTGAACTACAGCCTAAAAAAGCCAGCCCTTGGTTAAAGTATGGCATTAGTGCTGCGCTAATTATCGCCTTTGGCGAAATGGCACTAAGTCTGAGTGAGCTTTGGCAAAGCTCGCCAACTCGCGCGGCTATTTATAGCGCGGTACTAGCCAGCATTGTAATAGGTTTAGGGGCAATAAGTTTTAGAGAGCTAGCCAAACTACGTCGCTTAAAGCACTACCAAAAAGAACATCAAATGGGCGCACAGCTACTAGAACAAACCAGCGACGATAACAGCAAAGCCCATGATTACTGCGAAAAACTGGCGAAATTACAAGGCTTAAGCGACAGCCAAGAATACTTGAACTGGAAGAACTGGCTAAGTGACAGCCATACCAGTCAAGAAATAGTGAGTTTGTATAGCGAAACGGTACTCAGCCCTTTAGATAATCGCGCCAAACAAGTTATTAGCAAATGGTCGAGCGAAGCGGCGGTACTGGTTGCAATAAGCCCCTTAGCATTGGTGGATATGCTGATTATCTTTTGGCGCAACATTAAAATGATTGAAGCCGTAGCCAAAATCTATGGCATAGAGCTCGGTTACTTAAGCCGAATTAGGCTTATCAAACGAGTATTCTCTAATATGATTTACGCAGCGGCTAGCGAAGTTGTCGCCGATGTAGGCAGCGACCTATTGGGCGCAGAACTCACTGCTAAGTTATCAGCCAAAGCTGCACAGGGCATCGGCGCTGGGTTATTAACAGCCCGCTTAGGTTTCAAAACCATGGAACAAGTAAGACCTATTCCATGGACCTTAAACAACAAGCCTAAAACTCAACAACTAAAAGGCATACTGTTAGAGAAGGTGAAGCAGAAGCTAAAAGGCTAAGCAAAGTTGGTTAAGCAGGCCATTAGCTAAATGGCCTTGTTCCTCTTATCACCAACATAAACACTTAGCTATTTCAGCCTTAAAGAAAACACTTCAACACTATAAGCTGGCAGCGTTAACTCAAGTTCTTGCTCAGTCACTTGTTCACTTACCTTAAGGCCACTAAGCAACTCCTTGCCTAGTTGGACTTGCTTATTAGCCACACTGGTTCCCGCTAATTTTACCCCAGCTACTACCTCTTCATCGCTAAGGTTTACCACCACTAACAGGGTTTCATCGCTGTGTTTACGTAAAAATGCAATCGAATGGCGACTGCTATTGCCAGTGGTTTTAAGCAACTCGAACTCTCCGCTAGCTAATGCCGGGTGCTGATTTCTCAGAGCGATTACCTTTTGGTAATGCTTTAGCATCGAATCAGGATCTTCGACTTGCTGAGCAACATTAAATTGCGGATAGTCGGGATTTACATTTCGCCAGGTAGTTCCTGTGGTAAATCCGGCATTTTCAGTGTTATCCCATTGCATTGGAATACGCGCGACCGCGTCATCCCAAGGCACTAAGGAGCGCTCAATAACCGTCATACCAATCTCTTCGCCATAATAGACAAAAGGGATCCCAGGGCCTGTAAGCATTAGGCTAGCGGCCAACTTCGCCTTATCAAGGTTGCCTTTCATCGCAGTGGCGGTGCGCTCCCCAGCAAAGGGATCATGATTTGACAATAAAGTGGCAAAGTTAGCGCCAGCTGGCGCGCTGTTCGCCATGGTCAGGTAGGCTTGAACTCCCCGCTTGCTGCTTTTTATCACGCCATAAATTAGCTTTTGGCTGCACTTAAAACAAAAGGCAGAGTGAAACTCATTGCTGCCATCCCCCATGTACATATCGCCGGTGAACGGAGCCTCAGCAACGATAAACGCCTTGGGATATTGGTTAATTAGCTGCCTAAATTCCTTATAGAAAAGGTGGTTGTCTGGCTGGTTTTCTTGAGCCCCATTGCCATTTTCAATTAGGTGACTAGCAGCATCTACCCGAAATCCATCTACCCCCATATTAAGCCAAAGCTTTGCGCTGTCTTTCATATAGGCAACCACTTCTTGGTTACGGAAGTTCCAATCGGGTAAAAAGTCGAAAAACAAGCCGTAGTAGTAACCATGTTCTGAAGGGTGCCACACTGTGGCAGAACGATCCCAAGGGCGGCCCCAGCCTAGATCAGAATCTGCCCATATAAACCAATCTCTATATTTGCTATTGGGATTACTTACCGCATCCTGAAAAATAGGATTAGCACTGCTGCTATGATTGACCACTAAATCCATGATTACGCCAATGCCACGCTGGTGTGCTTCATCAACTAGTTGCTGAAAATCTTCCATGCTGCCGTAATCTTGCTCAATGGCTCTGATGTTTTTCACATCGTAGCCGTTAGTGTTAAATTCGCTTTCTGTCACTGGCATTAACCAAAGGCCTGTTATCCCCAACTCTTGTAAATAGTCCAGCTTGCTAATTAAACCTTGAATGTCTCCATGCCCGTCGCCTGAAGAGTCGTAATAAGCACGCACAAACACTTCATAGAATACGGCGCTTTCCCACCAACGCTCCGGCAGACTGCTACTTGGAGGCTTAACTTCAATCTGTTCTTTATAGGCGTTTGGATCATTGACCTTGTTTAATGCGACAGATTCAGATTCTGGTTGACTGGTTGAAGAGCAGGCAGCCGCAAAAGCCGCCAGCATAAAACAGATTATTACGTTTCTCACAATCCCTTCCTTGCAGTTATCACTTTTATAGTTATGTTTTTTCGAAACTATAAAAGTAATAGATTTAAATCAGCTGGATTGGAAGTTTAAGCATCAATTATTGTGCGCTTTGTAATTAAGCGAGTGCCTTAATAAACAAAAACTGAGGGTGTTCACTTAAACGCTGAAAATGCTCTGGCGAGAGCGTTTTTAAGGCTTCACTAGGTTTGCCTTCGTTTAACTCGGCTAGCAGCATTCCGTTGTTGGTAATGGCACCAATTAAGGCAGAAAGCGGCCTGCGGTAAAAGCTCACCTTAACTGGCTTACCTACGGTGTCCCACTGCTCTGTAATGAGCTCGGTGTTAAAGTATTTGCCACTAGAGCTGGCCTCAATATCAACCATCGGGTGATGGGTAGAAAATACAAACTGCCCGCCACTCACTAGCACCCGTTTCACGTCAGTAAATAAGGGGTTAAGATCTTCCAAGTAATGCAACATTAGCGGGCAAATAACCATGTCATAGCTGGCGTCACTTTCTTCAGGTAAACCCGTGCCTAGGTCTTGCTGATAACAGCGAACTTTTCCTGCTAGCTTTTGATTGACCAGCTCAATCATTTCAGCTGAACCGTCTATGGCAGTTACCACTGCGCCTTCTGCTAGCAAGTATTCGGCGTAAACCCCAGATCCACAACCTAAATCAAGCACACGCTTGCCCTGTAAGTCACCTAACATAGCTTGCAGAGATGGCCTCTCATAATGGGCATTAAACACATTGTCGCGAATTGCCAAGTCGTATTCATTCGCATAGGTGGAATACATGGGCGCCTTTTCGGCAGAGGGTTGCGTCATTGATTTATTGGCTTCTTGGTCGGTAGGCACAGTATCAAGTATGTATTCTAAAGTACTGGAACCACTAAAGCCGAGTAACCAATTAAGATAGGGGTAAGTTTCGGTTTTTACTACTTTAAACCCCTTACTAAGGTAGAGTTTTTTAGCTCGCGGATTGGTATCGATAACATCTAAACGTAGCTTGCTGAACCCCTGCGTACGCGCTTGCTCAATAATGCCATCTAGTAACATTGAGCCTAAACCTAAGCCGCGATAAGACTCGTCAACCACAATACCGTCCATCACCATAGTTTGCTGGCTAGCTTTGCGCTCAAATAAGCTAAACACTATGGCGGCCCAAGCACCTTTAAAATAGCCTAACAAATCAACTAAACCTTGCCAACCAATGCCACTGGTAAAGCCTGCTTTAGGTGTTTGAAAGCCAGCCACCGCAACCAACTTACCTTGGTCAATCACCGATAATGAATACTCTGCTTGAAAAGCCTGAGCCAATAATGTGATGCGTTGCTGTTGATCCGGCACTGCCAAGCGAAATTTTTGACCAAATGCTTGCTCATATAACTTGGCAACCTGCGCTCTTTGCTGTTCGGGCCAAGCAAGCTGAGCGCGCAACGGCGACTTATTCATCGCTAACTCCTGTAAACCTAGGGACTGTTAATTCTCTTATTAATTAGAGTGTAAGCGCCATCACCCAATCGTCCATCACATAACCTTGGCCAATGTCGGTACACTGCTCAGCCACTTTAACAAAACCCATTTTTTGATATGCCGCGATAGAGTCATGATTGTGTCGGTTTACTGTCAGCGAAATACGCTGCAACTTGAAATCCTTGGCCAATTGCTTAGTAAAGTTCATCGCTTGTTTAGCCAAACCTTGGCCTCGATGTTGAGAGTGCACATAAATTTTGCTTAAAAACAGCTGCTCTTCTTGTCGCTGCACACCTAAGTAGCCAGCGTATTTCCCTTCAGATTCAATGAAATAGTATGAGTAATCTTCCGCCGCTATTTGTTGCTTGATGCGCGTTGCAGAATGAAAGGTAGCCAGCATGTACTTCACTTGCTCTAGGCCAATAATCGGCGTGTAATGTTCTAACCATATCTCGCTGGCTAATTCGGCAAGCTGTTGAATATCATGCTGTTCTTTAATCTGGTGGAACACTGCCACCTCCTTGATGATGTCGACTATTGGCTTCCAGCTTATCACTATTAAGCGATTGCTATAGGGGCGGTTGACCTTTCGCGATTAAATTTCGTTCGAGGCAGAATCGTTTTAGGCTTCTCATGCAAGCTAGCAGCACATTAAAGCCTTTGTCTTGTATAAATAAGCCGCAAACTGTTGCAAAAATCAGCTCGAAAGATCAACAGCCCCAGAGTAGAAAGCTAAAACAAGATTGATCTAATTAGCACCAATGTCACAGTTTTGGTGTAAAATCGCCGCTCATTTATCACCAGCTCGCGCTGGGTACTTCACACGCCATTACGCACAGACTTAAGGTTTGCCCAAATATGATTAAACTTATCGCCCTAGATATGGACGGCACGCTTCTCAATGACGAGAAAAAAATTACTCCTCGTACTTATCAAGCTATTCAGCAAGCTAAGCAAGCAGATGTGAAAGTGGTACTTGCTTCAGGCCGTCCACTAGAAGGTTTGCGCCCGTATCTGGAACAACTAGAGCTAACCAGTGAGCAAGACTTTGTCATCTCATATAATGGTTCACTGGTACAGCGAGTTGGCAGCGGTGAAGTTATTCACAAAACCACACTAAGTGGTAGCGACGGTACCGAGCTAGCTAAAGTTGCAGAGCAATTAGGTGTATTCATTCACGCTTTCTCAGCAGAACATGGGCTGATTACTCAGCAGCACAATCCATGGACTGATATCGAATCATCAATTAACGGCATGGATGTAAGCGAAGTAGACTTTGCTAGCCTTCAAGCCAACGACGCTCTTACCAAAATTATGTTTGTTGCCGAAGAAAGTGTATTGGATAACGCCATTGCCAACTTACCTGCAAGCTTGCGCGAACAGTATACCGTTGTGCGCAGCGCTCCCTTCTTCTTAGAGTTTTTACATATCGAGAGCAACAAAGGTGTCGGCGTAGAGCAATTGGCGAATATTCTTGGTTTACAAGCCTCACAAGTAATGTGTGCCGGTGATGCCGACAACGACCGCCACATGCTGCAATACGCTGGTTTAGCAGTAGCCATGGGCAATGCCGACGAAGACATAAAAGCCATGGCCAACTACATTGCCCCCAGCAATAAAGAAGACGGTGTCGCTGTTGCGATAGAAGAAAACGTACTTAAAGCGCTTTGCACTGAGCAATAAAAGCTATCTTTAAGTAAACCATACAAAGGCGAGCCTCTTAATTTGAGTCTCTCCTTTTTATTTATAAAGCTACGATGTATAAACTTAGCGTATTAAAACCAGCCAAATATACTTTTTATAAAATCGAAGCGAAACAATGACTAAAATCTATAAAAACCCCGTCACAAGCCATTACAAATAAATCATAAAAATCATTAGTAGAACCTTTCCATTTTAGATGATTTAGATAAACGTTCGCTAAAGCAACACTTAAAACCCAAGCTATTGTGGTTACATTTCTCGGTGCTATATTCTCAGCTCAAATTATTAATAAATAAGGAAATTTGAATTATGAGCACAAAGAAAACCGCAGGAATAGTAGTGGCAGTTTTGGGCGTGATTTTGCTAGCTATTGGCGGCTTTAGCCTAAATGATATCGCAGTAGCAGAGCAGCAAGCTCAGGCGCTAGGCGGTTTATTTGGCGGTGCTGGAAATGACTTGTTAGGTGGTCTAGGTTTAGACGCCGCATTAGAAGCAGAAAGAAATAAAGCTTACGGCTTTATTGTATTTGGCATAGCTTCTATCTTAGGTGGATTATTCCTAGTTAAAACTTCTGGCGAAGACGCTGCAGAGCAAGCATAAATAGATAAAAATAATCACTTAACCTACAGCTATGGGTTAAGTGATTTAATAGTATACAACCGACCAAATGCGGTAGAAACAGGATTGCATTCAATGAGTTATTTCTAGTTATCAACTCACCTCGTTAAATGATTACTAAAAACATACCTATAAACATACCTATAAACAGCTATTTAAACTGTAAATCACTGCAGACTAACTGATTTTTCCCTAGTTATGTATTAAGCTGTGTACGTGTAACAATCAGCTTTTAGTAGAGGTATTAATGAACATTTTGACAAAAAAAATTAAAAAACATACCACCTTTATCTTTATTGTTTCGGCACTTATTTCACCTAGCTCCCTTGCAGAGGTGTTGCAGCAAAAACCTGTTAGCTTACCTTTTAACGAGATAGTGGATGTTAGCTCAAACCCCTCTCAAAATAAGGTCGCTGATTCCAATTTAAGTTACGAGATCCCACCTAATTCTGGTCCGGTTAAAATGACAATCGCCACGTTTATCGACAAGACCATATTTGTGCCCAACATTGCTGTTCTAGATGAACATGATTCTATAGTTGCTGAATATACATCTAAAGATTTAACCTATGTTTCAATGCAACCTAGCGATAAAGATAAGTTGACCGGAGAGTTTATTATCAACCCCTTGGCTAAAAACAATGCAATGAAGGTTGTTATTTATACTACCCAGCAGGATATTGAAGGCTTCACTGAAACGTATCCGGCATATCGCAAATTCTTAGAATCAGCGGCATTCTCTGACATTAAAATTCCTAACGAAAAAGTTCCTCATAGTAACCAAGGAACATTAGAAATTAACTTTGAGTCCGCTTATAACTAAACATTATCAGTAATAGAAACATCGTAACTCGACTTTCGTACTGCGATGTTTCTACTTTTCTATAGTCTTAACAATGACTAGGCTTTAGTTGAAAAAATACTTACTATTGATCATCACCTCTTATCTATATCCAATCAAAAGTGAAAACTTCACGGTAAGGCTTCCTCCGCCATCGGCGCTGCTTTTTTATAATGCTCTGGGCTAATACCAATAAGCTGCGGAAAGGTCACTCCCAAAGATATCGACGACCAAGTACCAAAAGCAATTCCTAAACACAGAGCAATAGCAAAGCCTTCTAAGGCAGGTCCGCCTAACAACCACAAGCTACTCACCGTTACCAAGGTGGTTCCCGAAGTAATCAAGGTTCGAGAAAAGGTTGCCCGTACCGCATCGTTAATCAGCAAGTTCGCCTCTTCATTGGGTTTGGCTTTAAACAACTCTCTGGTTCGGTCAGCGATAATAATCGAGTCATTTAGTGAATAGCCCAGCACCGCCAACACCGCCGCTAAGGTAGTAAGGTTGAACTCTATTTGGGTTAGGGCAAACATCCCCAAAACAATCACCACATCGTGAGTAAGTGCTAACAACGCCCCCAGGGCTAAACGCCACTCAAAGCGATAACTTAGATACAGCATGGTTAAGAGCAAACAAGCAAATACCGCTAAGCCGCCCTGCTCTACCATGTCTGAACCCACTTGAGGCCCAACAATGCTGCTGTTTAATACCTCAATCGAAGCACTAGAAGATTCCAACACAGAGACTAGGCTCACGATTGTGTCTTCTACTTGGTTGTAACGAAAGGTCCAGCGACCAGCTTCACTAGAGCCAATAAGCTGAACATCTTGCTGCAGTGCCTTGTCCACTATGGGCTTTATATCTGCGGCTTTTAGCTGCTGATCTAATCGTACTTCGGCCACCACACCGCCGGTAAAGTCCAAACCCCAGTTCAAACCTTTGCCTGCCAGTAAAGCAATGGCAAGTAACAACAAAATGCCGGAAATAGCCGACATGCTAAAGCGCGTACGAGTGAGTAATGAATGAGAAATCGTCATAATTAAACCCTTAGCTCTCGGCGTTGATCACGCCCCCAAACAAGATTGATGATGGCGCGAGATAAAAACACACCGGTAAACATGCTGGTTAACAGCCCCAAACCTAGAGTTACAGCAAAGCCCTGAACCGGCCCATTGCCAATGGTATATAAGGCTAGCGCCACAATCATGGTGGTGAGGTTGGCATCAAAAATTGAACTAAAAGCACTGCTAAAGCCTTTATCAATACTTTGAGCAAAGGTTCGCCCTTCCTGCATTTTGTCTTTGATGCGCTCAAAAATAAGCACATTGGTATCTACCGCCATGCCTACGGTTAATACCATGCCGGCAATGCCAGGTAAGGTGAAAACCGCTCCAGGTAGCAGCGCAATTAAGCCAAATAAACACACCATGTTGGCCAATAAAGCCAAATTAGCCACCCAGCCCATCTTGCGATACCACAGGGCGATAAAGGCCAAGGTTAAACCTAGGCCCAACGCCAATGCGGCAAAGCCATTGCTTACATTCTCGGCTCCTAAAGAGGGCCCAATAGTACGTTCTTCAATGATTGTCACTGGCGCGGTTAAGGAGCCGGCGCGCAGCAATAACGCTAACTCCTGCGCCTCTTGCATACTGCCTGCACCGGTTATGCGAAAGCGAGTTCCCAATTGCGACTGAATAGTGGCAACGCTAATCACCGTGCTTATTTGTTGGCTTTCACCTTTAGCATCTCGGCTGTATTCGCTATACACCGTCGCCATGGGGTAACCAATATTGTCGCGGCTAAACTGCGACATTGTTCTGCCGCCGCTAGCATCGAGCGAAATGCTCACCTCGGCAGCGCCCATCTCACCCATTCCGGCACGCGCGTCAATAATATGTTCGCCACTTAAGATTGCTCGGCGGTTTATCTCAAGCATTGTTCCATTTTTATCTGGAACGGTTTGGCTATTACGCGAAGCGGATTCAGCTAGGCTGTGGAATGACAAAGACGCGGTCGCACCAATCACATCCTTAGCAGCGGCGGGGTCTTGAACACCAGGCAGCTCAATTCGAATTCGGTCTAGACCTTGGCGCTGAATAGACGCTTCAGTAATTCCTAACTCAGCAATACGGCCGCGCATAATTTGCAAGTTTTGCTGTACTGTTAGGTTGCGAAGTGTGGATTTTTCCTCATCAGACAGCGACAAACTAAAAGTATTGCCGCTAGTACGGCTATCCCAATGAGCAAATTGATTGCGAATCAGTGTTCTAGCAGCAGCTAAATCTGCATCATTATGTATGCTTATCTGCACTCCGCCATCAACTAAACGGCCACGGCTTGAGCGTATTTCACGGCTGAAATCGTCGATAAGCGATTGAGCCTGTGCTTGATAAACCGGCGCCATATCAACTTCCAGCAGAAACTGCACGCCGCCTCGAAGATCTAATCCTAATGCGATGGGGCTAAAGCCCAAATCCAACAACCATTGTGGGGCTGCAGGCTCCATAGCTAAAGCAAGCGTTGTGTTATCGCTAAGCTTGCTAACTAATACCGATTTTGCGCTTGCTTGTTCACTTTGATGCTCAAGTAATACAACGGTGCGGTCTTGTTGCTGCTCGACCCGCGTAGCAGTAATACCTTGTTGCGCCAAAATGCGGTGAATCTCAGAGGCATCTACTTGCTGTCCTCGGTGGTTAATATGCAGAGCGGCATGCTCTCCGTAGAGCGACGGTAAAGCGCTAAACAACATCACCAGCAAGGTGACGGCCAGCACAAGGTATTGCCACTTGGCAAAACGGTTTATTGGCTTATGTGAATATTTTTTCAATGGAAAACTCTCCAAAAAGTAAACGGCCACACCCCAAACAGCCTTACCCCAAAAACCTTCAAGCATTTAATGAAAGGTAATCCAAGGCATAGCTGAGCATCATGCTAGGCATGAACTCTAAATTTGAGTGTGAGTTTTATTAAGGCTCAGACAGCGCTGAGCAAAGAGAGCTAAGTAGTGCGGGTATGTATATGAGAATACAGGGTGTTCGCTTCTTTCCAAGCGGATAAGCGAGAGGGAGACGAGCTAGCGTGGCCAGTCCAATGGCTTTGAGTAGGCTCTGGGTGCTGGGCTTGCGTAGCCATTGCTAACAATGGTGGCGGCAAAAACGCCACTAACAAATAGTAACTAGGGGCAATCCCTTGGTCGGCGCAATTATCGGTGCTCACTACGCGCCGAGAGATTGAAAGAAAGAATTGAGTTGATTGGGTATTTAATAGCGGCCCCGGCTCATCGGGCAAAGACTGCGATGCAGCCTGACAAGCATCAGATGAAACCGGCTCTTGTACTAAGCAGCTAATACCTACCCCAGATAGCGAATCATCGTTTGCTAGGTGCTCACCAGCGCTCACTGTGTAAGTACACACCGAGAAAATTAAGGCGATAAAAAAATGACAGCAAGCTTTAAGCAATGATTTATATACCTGTGAAAACTGCGCAGAACTATAACAGACAAACAAGCAAAGATGTTGATCTAAACACCATTACAAAAAAATAACAGAACTCTCTCATTAAGGCTGTTTAAATCGCTAAGGCAACTAACTGAAATAATTTATAAAAAGCATTTTCATCAATATATTTTCTTTAGCTTTACGCTGCACTTGTAAGCGGATTCCGTTCACTTTGCAATCAAAATGCCACAAATAAGTCACCTAATTGACATGTCTAGATAAGCTGACTGTCACATTCGAGGCCTAATTTATTGTTCAAAACAACGGCAGGATCGGCTTATGAACAATCAAGTAATCACAGTAAAACAGCTGAACAAACACTTTGAGTCAAACCACGCCCTTAAAAGCGTAAACCTCAATGTTCAGCAAGGTGAGATGGTGGCGTTGCTTGGGCCTTCTGGCTCTGGTAAATCAACCTTATTACGCCACCTCAATGGCTTGGTTAGCAGTGACAAAAACAGCAAAGGTTATATCGAAGTGCTGGGCACCCCTGTACAGAAAGATGGTAAGTTTTGCAAAACCGTTCGTAAAAGCCGCAGCCAAACCGGCTACATCTTCCAGCAGTTTAATTTAGTCTCACGCCTTAGCGTTCTGCAAAATGTATTGATTGGCGCATTAAGCGCTACACCTAGCTGGCGCAGCCTTAGCGGTCGATTCACCTTCGAGCAAAAACGCCAAGCCTTAGCCGCGTTAAAGCGCGTTGGTTTAGAGCAATTTGCCTTACAGCGTGTATCAACCTTGTCGGGTGGTCAGCAACAACGGGTGGCGATAGCTCGCGCACTGATGCAACAAGCCAAAATTATCCTTGCCGATGAACCCATTGCTTCGTTAGACCCAGAGTCATCGCGCATCGTGATGGAAATTCTCACCGACATTAATAAACAAGAAGGCATCGCAGTTGTGGTGACCTTACACCAAGTTGACTACGCCAAACGTTATTGCCCACGAGTTGTGGCGTTAAAACTTGGCGAAGTATTTTACGACGGGCCTAGTGAGCAGTTAACCGAAGCCAAACTCGCAGCCTTATATGGCTCGCAAACCGAATTAACCAACACCGAAAACCAAGACCAAGCAGTACCACAACTTTGGCCACAGATGGCCTAAACCCATTCAATAAGGAGATAGATGGCATGTTAAAGCTAATCAAGCAGACAGCCTTTGCAACCGCAGTTGTTGCGACAGCGTTCAGTTCAACCATGGTTTCAGCTGCTGAAAAAGCGATGGACACCATCAATTTTGGGATTATTTCTACCGAGTCTCAGCAAAACTTAAAAACTACTTGGACACCGTTTTTAGAAGCGATGGAAGAGAAAACAGGTTACAAAGTAAAAGCATTTTTTGCTCCAGACTACGCCGGCATCATTCAAGGCATGCGTTTCGATAAAGTAGACGTAGCTTGGTATGGCAACAAATCAGCCATGGAAGCAGTAGACCGTGCTGGCGGCGAAATTTTCGCGCAAACAGTTGATGCTACAGGTAACCCAGGTTACTGGAGCGTGTTGGTTACTCACAAAGACAGCCCGCTAAACAGCCTAGAAGATGTTATTGCCAAGCGTGGCGACCTTACCTTTGGTAACGGCGATCCAAACTCTACTTCTGGTTTCTTAGTACCTTCGTACTACGTCTTCGCTCAAAACAACATTTCAGTTTCAGACTTCAAACGCAGCATGAACTCAGGTCACGAAGCTAACGCTTTAGCCGCTGCAGCCAAGCAAGTAGATGTTGCTACGGGTAATACCGAAAACATGGACCGCCTAAAAGTAACGGCGCCAAAAAAATTCGAACAGCTAAAGGTTATTTGGAAATCACCACTTATCCCTTCAGACCCAATCGTATGGCGTAAGAACCTACCAGAAAGTGTGAAAGGCGAAGTATATGACTTCTTCATGGAGTACGGCACTTCTGGCGACGCGCAAGAACTAGCGGTATTAGAAGCACTGCAGTGGGCCCCTTTCAAAGCCTCTAGCGACCTTCAACTATTGCCTATCCGTCAATTGGTATTGTTCAAAAACCGCATCGTAACCGAGAACGACACCAAGCTATCTAAGGCCGAAAAAGCCGCTGAGCTAGCCGTAATCGACGCCCAACTTGCCGACCTAAACCGCAAGCAAAGCGCTATTACTGCAATGGCTAAATAGCCAATTATGAGCTGGGCTTATGCCCAGCTTTTTTCAAGGCAACTTATCTAGACATATTGAGAACTGAAATGAATACCGAAGCAGCCATTCTTAACCCAAACAGTAAGCCTTCATGGTTAAGCTTACTATTTTGGGCCATCGCCATCGCCGGTTTAACTTGGAGCTGGCAAGGCGCAGAAATTGCCCCAATGAAGATCTATAACGATGCTGGCAACATGGCTGAGCTAGCCAGTGATTTCTTTCCACCAGATTTTACTGACATAAATTACTACCTCGAAGAAATGCTTGTCACTCTGCACATTGCCATTTGGGGCACGATTTTCTCGATTTTTTTGTCTGTTCCTTTCGGTTTAATGTGTGCCGAAAACATGGTTCCGGCTTGGGTTTATCAACCGATGCGCCGCCTTATGGATGCCGCTCGCGCGATTAACGAAATGGTATTTGCCATGCTGTTTGTGGTTACCGTGGGTTTAGGTCCTTTTGCTGGGGTAATGGCCTTGTTCATTCACACCACTGGGGTATTAGCCAAGTTGTTCTCAGAAGCAGTAGAAGCCATCGACCCAGGCCAAGTTGAAGGCGTACGCGCCACCGGTGCTAACAAACTTGAAGAAATTGTTTACGGGGTTATCCCTCAGGTATTGCCCTTGTGGATCTCATTCTCATTGTATCGATTTGAGTCCAATGTTCGCTCGGCCACGGTAGTTGGCATGGTGGGTGCTGGCGGTATTGGCGTTATTCTCTGGGAAAGTATTCGCGGCTTTATGTTCCCCCAAACCTGCGCAGTGATGATCATTATTGTTGCCACCGTAAGCCTACTAGATTTCGCCTCGCAGCGAGTCAGAAAACTGTTTATTTAGTCGAGTTCACTATGCCGCGTTATCAAGAAATAGCCCTAAGCCTAGAGAAAGAAATTAGCCATGCTTACCAAGCAGGCCAATACTTGCCGCCAGAGCAGCGCCTTGCCGAGCGCTACAAGGTAAATCGCCACACCTTACGCCGAGCGATTGACGAGTTAGTGCTAAAAGGCTGGCTATTACGCCAACAAGGCAAGGGCGTAATGGTGCTCAGCAAGCCGGTGCGTTACCCGCTGCACTCTGGCTCTAAGTTTACCGATAACTTACTTAATGCAGGCGCCAAACCTAATAGCCGGGTACTAAGTTTTAGCCAAACTAACGCCAATCAACAGGTCGCCAATGGCTTAGGCATCGCCGTTGCCAGCCCGGTTTTGCAGCTTAAAACCTTGCGTTTCATCGACCAAATGCCGATTAGCATTGTGTTTCACCACCTGCGTTTAGGCGAGCATGAAAAGCACTTAAGCCAATATCAACAAGGCTCCTTACATAGCTTTCTTAAGCAGCATTGTCAGGTGGAGTTACGCCGCCAACACACGGTAGTGGGGGCGCAACTGGCCAACCAAGAAGATTGTGCCTGCCTGCAAATAGATGGCAGCCACCCCTTGCTCACTCTGCAAACCATTAACGTCGATCAAGCACAGCAACCCTTTGAATTTTCTATCTCCCACATTAGAGCCGAGCTAGTAGAGCTCAGCTTGGAGCATCCTCTATGAGTACCCAAAACTCCAGTTCATCAGCAGATATCGCCCAGCGTCAGCAATGGATGAGCATCTTAGCCAATGCCTCCTATCAAGAACTATCGCGTCGCTGGCAACAACTGGGTCTAGACCCTGAATGCGAGATTATTCGCCAGCCCGAAATTGGCCTAGCCAAACTACAAGGCCGCATAGGTGGCAGTGGCGAGCGCTTCAACTTCGCCGATACCACCATCACTCGCGCAGCCGTGCGCCTTAACAATGGCACCTTAGGTTACGGCTACCTGCGTGGCCGCGCCAAACAACATGCCTTGCTCAGCGCATTAATCGACGCGCTGATGCAACAAGCCGAATACGCGCATAGCCTGCAAGAAGCTGTGATTCAGCCCTTGGCAGAGTTACAGCAACAAGCTAAACAGCAGCAAGCTACGCGCGCCGCCGAATCGAAAGTAGATTTCTTCACCGTGGTTCGAGGAGAAGACTAATGCAACAAATTGAAACTGGCTTTAGCCACAGCGTACATAACGCCCAGCATTGTTTTCGACAAATTCTTAAAGCCCTAAGTGAACCGGGCCACCAAGTTGAGCTCGATAAACACCAAGGCTTCGCACCGCTAAATGCAGCCGCCAGCCAAGTAATAATGAGCTTATGTGACCAACAAACCACAGTGTATTTAAGCCCAGCACTGGGTGACTCGACCACCAGCAACATTGAACAGGCTTGGCACAACCTAAGTTTTCATAACGGTGTAATGGCAGCGACGCTTAATCAAGCCGATTTTGCGGTAGTTAGCGCCAGCGAAAACCTCAACTTTAGGCAGCTAAAAGCCGGCAGTGATGAAAGCCCAGAACATAGCTTAAGCCTAATAGTGCAAAGTACAGGTTTTAACCAAGGGCCGCGCTTTCGTCTATCAGGCCCTGGGGTAAAACAGCCACGAGAAATTCAACTAGGCGAGCTGAGTGACAGCATCATCAACTACCTGCTAAAACCTTGCCACCGCTACCCCCTGGGCATTGATTTCATGTTCTGTCATCAACAATCCCTGCTGGCAATTAGCCGCACTTCTAAGCTGGAGTTAATCTAATGTATGTAGCAGTAAAAGGCGGTGAAAAAGCCATTGCCGCAGCACATAAACTGCAAGCGGAGCGTCGCCGCGGAGATCGCGAGATTGCCGAGTTAAGTGTTGAGCAAATCAGCCAGCAGCTCAGCTTAGCCGTTGAACGCGTGATGACCGAAGGGGGTATTTATGACCGCCAATTAGCGGCTTTAGCCATTAAACAAGCCAGTGGCGACCAAATAGAAGCAATATTCTTGTTGCGCGCTTATCGCACCACACTGCCGCTGTTAGCCACTTGCGAACCCTTTGATACCAATAAGATGCAAGTGCAAAGACGCATCTCAGCCACCTACAAAGACTTACCCGGCGGGCAGCAACTAGGCCCAACTTATGACTACAGCCATCGCCTGTTAGATTTCAACCTACTGGCAGAACAGCAAGCCGATGAGCAAACGGCAGCGGCGTCTGATTCATTGGCAGATAAAACCGATGCGACCGAGAGCCAGCCCAATTGCCAAGCCTTTAGCAAAGTCTTTTCATTGCTTGAGCAACAGGGCTTAGCCCAGCCCGAACAAGATAGCGGTGAAGAGCCTGCCGATATTACTCAACAAGCCATTAGCTACCCTTGCTCTCGGGCTGCGAGGTTGCAGCAGCTTAGCCGCGGCGACGAAGGCTTTTTGCTATCGCTGGCCTACTCCACCCAACGAGGTTACGGACGTAATCACCCCTTTGCTGGCGAAATCCGCAGCGGTGAAGTGGCCCTAGAGATTTGCCCCGACGAACTCGGTTTTAAGGTCGAAATAGGCAGCATTACCCTCACCGAGTGTGAAATGGTTAATGGCTTTGTTAGCCCAGAGGATAAAGACGCCCACTTTACTCGTGGCTACGGCCTTGCCTTTGGCTTTAGCGAGCGAAAAGCCATGGCGGTTGCGCTACTCGACCGCTCTTTGCAAACCGAGCGCTATAACGAGCCCGTTGCCAGCCCCGCTCAAGATGAGGAGTTTGTGCTGGCCCACGCCGACAATGTGGAGGCAGCAGGCTTTGTTTCTCATCTTAAATTACCTCACTACGTTGATTTCCAATCGGAACTAGAACTGCTGCGCAAAATGCGCCAGACAGGAGCCAAGCATGACGAGCTTTAGCCAACAAACTGCTGCCATTGATGACGCCAACCAACAGTACAACTTTGCCTATTTAGATGAGCAAACCAAACGGATGATTCGTCGCGCCATCTTAAAGGGCGTCGCCATTCCGGGTTATCAAGTTCCTTTTGGTGGCCGCGAAATGCCCATGCCCTATGGTTGGGGAACCGGCGGCATTATGCTCAGTGCCTCGATTCTTGGTCAGCAAGATGTACTCAAAGTGATTGACCAAGGCGCCGACGACACCACCAACGCCGTATCTATTCGCCACTTTTTTAGCAAGGTGTGTGACATCGCCACCACCGAGCAAACGGAGCAGGCCAGTGTGATTCAAACTCGCCACCGCATTCCCGAGCAAGCATTAAGCAATGAGCAAATTTTGGTGTTTCAAGTGCCTATTCCCGAGCCCTTACGCTTTATTGAACCACGCGAAACCGAGACCAAGAAAATGCACGCTTTGGAAGAGTACGGTTCGATGCAAGTTAAGCTCTACGAAGACATCGTAAAGTACGGATACATTGCCACCAGCTACGCCTATCCGGTGAAAGTACATGGGCGTTACTTAATGGATCCTTCACCGATCCCTAAGTTTGATAACCCCAAATTACACCAGTCTGAAGCCTTGATGATTTTTGGTGCTGGCCGAGAAAAACGCATTTACTGCATTCCGCCCTACACTGATGTACACAGCCTCGATTTTGAAGATCACCCTTTCAGCATTCAGCAATGGGACGAGCCTTGCGCCCTATGCGGCAGTCACAACACCTTCCTCGATGAAGTGCTTATCGACGACCAAGGGCAACGCATGTTCATTTGCTCAGACACCGATTACTGCCAGAAGCAGCAAGCAGGAGCTAATCATGACTAATCTCGCTAGCCAAGTTGCGCCAAGCAAGCCTGTTACCTTTAGTCAGGCAGACCAAGCCTTATTAGAGGCACAAGACCTCAGCATGTTATATGCGCCCGGCAAGGGTTTTGAAGGTGTTGATTTAAGCCTTTACCCAGGAGAAGTATTGGCCATTGTTGGCGAATCAGGCTCTGGCAAAACCACTCTGCTAAAAACCTTATCTGGCCGCTTAGCCCCGCAAAGCGGCAGCGTGAATTACAGCTTAGAAGACGGAAAAACCGCCGCGCTTTATCAGATTAGCGAAGCCGAACGCCGCAGCTTAATTAGAGCTAACTTCGGCATTGTGCATCAACACCCCATGGATGGGCTGCGCCCAAGAGTATCGGCTGGCGGCAATATTGGTGAGCGGCTAATGGAAAATGGCTGGCGTAACTACCAGCAAATTCGCGAACAAGCGCTAACTTGGCTTAAAGCGGTGGAAATAGACCCAAGCCGCATCGACGATATGCCGCTTACATTTTCTGGCGGCATGCAGCAGCGCCTACAAATTGCCCGCAACTTAGTCACGCATCCCAAGTTGGTGTTTATGGACGAACCCACCGGCGGTTTAGACGTATCGGTGCAAGCGCGCCTATTAGATTTAATTCGCAATTTAGTCACCGAACTGCAACTCGCGGTGGTTATTGTTACTCACGATCTTGCAGTAGCAAGGTTGCTGGCGCACCGAATTATGGTGATGAAACAAGGCCAAGTGGTAGAAAGCGGATTAACCGATAGGGTGCTAGATGACCCGCGTCATCCCTATACCCAATTGCTGGTTTCATCGGTTCTTCAACAATAATCGCCTAGCTTACAAGGAGTCATCATGCATCCCGTCATGATTGCTAAAAACATCGACAAAACCTTTGTATTACACAACCAAGGGGCTGCGCGATTACCGGTACTACGCCAGCAAAATTTAGAGATTTTTGCCGGCGAATGCTTAGTGCTAAACGGCAGCTCGGGCTCGGGTAAATCAAGCCTGTTACGCTCGCTTTATGGTAACTACCAAATCGATCACGGTGAGTTACTGATTCGCCAAGGCGAGCAATGGCTCGATTTGGCCAGCGCTCCCGCTCGAGAAATTATTGCGCTACGCCGCGATACCATTGGCTGGGTCAGCCAATTTTTAAGAGTTATTCCGCGTTTATCGGCCTTAGACATTGTTATGCAGCCAATGCTAGAAAATGGCATTAGCGAAGCCCAAGCAAAGCCTAAAGCGCAATCGCTATTGCAGCACTTAAATGTGCCAGAGCGACTATGGGGCTTAGCGCCAGCCACCTTTTCTGGTGGCGAACAGCAGCGGGTAAACATTGCCCGCGGATTTGCCCTCGATTACCCGATTTTATTATTAGACGAACCCACCGCTTCTCTCGACAAACACAATGCCCAGCAAGTGGTTGAATTGATCCTAGCCGCCAAGCAGCGCGGTGCCGCCATTGTGGGTATTTTTCACGATGTATGGGTTCGAGAACTGGTCGCAGACCGTTTACACAACATGCAAGCCGCGACCCCAATAGCAGGATAAGACAATGATTATTACTAATGTAAACATGGTGTTAGAGCATGAAGTTGTTAAAGGTTCATTAGAAGTACGCGAAGGCCGAATAGTGGCGCTCAGCGATACCTTAAGCCAACACAGCAGCGCCATTAATGGCGACGGTGCCTACCTATTACCCGGCTTAATTGAACTACACACCGACAACCTCGAGAAGTTTTTTACCCCTCGGCCCAAGGTGAGTTGGCCTAGCGGTTCGGCCATGGCCAGCCATGATGCCTTAATGATCTCGAGCGGTATTACCACGGTGCTAGATGCCATTGCGCTGGGTTACATAAACGACCACGGCACCCGCTTGGCTAACTTAGAGCGCATGTTGCACACCATTGTGAATAGCCAACAACGCGGGGTTAACCGCGCCGAGCACATGCTGCACCTGCGCTGTGAACTGCCTAATGCCGACACTGCCAACATTTTCGAAATCTTGGTTGAGCAAGGGCCTGTTGCCATGGTGTCGTTAATGGATCACACACCTGGCCAACGCCAGTTTGTCGATAGCGAAAAATACCGCACCTACTACATGGGCAAATATGGCTTAAACGATCAGGAAATGGCCAGCTTTGAAGCCGAGCAAACGGCGGCATCTGAGCAATGGTCAGACGCTAACCGCAAACACATTGCCGCCTCAGCGCGTGAGCGTGGTATCGCGCTTGCCAGCCATGACGATGCAACGGTAGAGCATGCGCTAGAATCAGCAGCTTTAGGCTGCGCAGTGGCCGAATTCCCTACCACCGTGGCGGCGGCCAAGGCCTCACACGATGCCGGCTTACAAGTGATGATGGGCGGGCCAAACATTGTGCGCGGTGGCTCGCACTCTGGCAACGTAGCCGCGGCCGAGCTTGCTCGCGAAGGGGTATTGGATATTTTGTCTTCTGATTATTACCCAGCAAGTTTATTAGATGCAGCCTATATGGTGGCGAACATGGACGACAATCACTACGATCTTTGCCAAGCCATCAACATGGTAAGCCTAACTCCAGCTCATACCTTAGGCATGGACGACCGTGGCAGCATTTGTGAAGGCAAGCGAGCCGACCTAGTGCTGGCCAAACCCAACGACGAGCGCTTGCAAGTGCTGCAAGTATGGCGCGAGGGAGAGCGAGTATTTTGATGACTACGCTAACTGCCAGCGAACTAAGCGGCGAAGCCAAGTTGTTTTACTTGGTGGGTCCTTCAGGCTCTGGCAAAGACAGCATCATAAACAGTTTGCGCAGCCAGTTAGAAGCCGACAGTAACTTGTTGATTGCTCACCGCTATATCACTCGCGCAGTTGATGACAGCGGTGAAAATCACATTGCCCTGAGTGTGCCCGAATTTACCCACCGCAAACACAGCGGTCTATTTGCCATGGATTGGCAAGCCAATGGCTGCAACTACGCAGTAGGTAACGAAGTAAACACCTGGTTAAGCATGGGCTTCTCGGTGCTGTTTAACGGCTCTCGCCAGCAAATTCCTTTGGCTGAAGAATTGTTTGGCGAGCGCTTACGGGTTATCGCCCTTGATGTTGAACCGCAAGTACTGGCCGAGCGCCTACGCAAGCGCGGGCGTGAGTCTGAACACGATATCGCAGCACGGCTGCGCCGCAGCGAGCAATATCAAGCATCTCTACCAGAAGATTGTTGGCGCTTAGACAATAATCGCAATCTAGACAGCACCGTGAGCAAACTGCTCAAATACATTGAAGCACAAACCACAGAGTTATATATCCAATGAAACTAAGCCTACTTGGCACCGGTAATGTTAGAGGCTGCCCAGTTTACGGATGCGATTGCCCAGCCTGCCAGCGAGCAATTTTAGACCCAAGTAAAGCGAGATTACTGTGTTCTGCAATGCTTGAAGTTAATGGCCAGCAAATCCTTATCGATGCCAGCCACCCGCAGTTACAAACACGTTTTCCGGCAGGAAGCATTGATGCCATTTTGCTGACTCACTTTCACATGGATCATGTTCAAGCCTTGTTTGAATTACGCTGGGGGCTATGCGAGGCCATTCCGGTTTATCATCCCGATGACCCACTGGGCTGTGATGATTTATTTAAGCACCCCGGCATTCTCGATTTTCAGCCAGCGTTAGCTGCCATGCAGACTTTTCAGCTAGCAAACATAAGCGTTACCCCGCTGGCTTTAAATCACTCTAAGCCCACCTTAGGCTATTTGTTTAGCAGCGAAAAAGGTCGTATCACCTACCTCACCGATACGCTAGGCATTCCCGACAAAAGCTGGCAGCAATTACTGCGTCGGCCACCCAAATACGTAGTGATTGATTGCAGCACTTCGCCACTGCACAGCTCAAGTAATCACAACAACCTTAACGACGTACTTGAACTTGCACATGCTCTACCCGACAGCACGTGGGTACTCACTCACATTGGCCACGACTTAGATGAATACCTAATGCAATACCCCAAGTGCTTACCCAGCAATGTGCTGGTTGGGCATGACGAACTATGCCTAAGCCTATAAAAGTAAAGGAATAACCATGGCTATTGTAGATCCCGGTGCAAACTTAAACTCCCAGCCCAGTATTGCGAATAGCAGTAAAGTGACTAGCTCCGAGCTAGGCAGCTGGACCGAAATTGGCGAACGTTGCTTGTTAGATAACGTGCAATTTGGTGACTACAGCTACGCGCAAAATGATGTCGATATCGCCCTATGCACGGTGGGTAGATTTGTCTCAATTGCTTCTAGCGTACGAATTAACCCCAGCAACCATCCGTGGTGGCGCCCTAGCTTGCATCACTTTAGCTATCGCCCACAAAAGTACGGCATGGCCGCCAAGGTAGATGAGCAAGTATTTGATTGGCGAGCAGACAACAAAGTCAGCATCGGCCACGATGTTTGGATAGGCCACGGCGCGATCATTATGCCAGGGGTAAATATTGGCAATGGGGCAATTGTTGGCTCTGGCAGCATCGTTACCAAAGACGTGCCTGCTTGGCACATTGTGGTAGGCAATCCTGCCAAGGTATTAAGACCACGCTTTGATAAAGCCGATACCGGAGAGCGCTTAGAAAAACTCGCTTGGTGGAATTGGTCACACGACAAACTGGCCGAAGCCCTGCCCTTGTTCCAAGAAGACTGCATAAGTTTTCTTGAGCACTATGAAAAGCAGACCATTAGCGAAGGTGCTTAGTGGCCGCAAATTTATTGCGAGTTCGCTTAGCTACACATGGAATGGCGATTGCCCAAACTCTGCTGTGGGCAAGCCTTTACTATAGCTTTCCGGCGATGCTGCTCACTTGGCATCTGCAACTTAGCTGGTCTATTGCTGATGTGTCTTTAGCCTTTACCATCGCGCTGGTAGCCTCGGCGCTTTGCTCTCCGTTTATCGGCCGTTTAATCGACAAGGGCTTTGGCCCGCAGGTGCTAAGCCTTAGTGCATTGTTAGGCGGTTTAGCCCTGTTGGCTGTAAGCCAGGTTGAACACTTATGGCAATTCTATGGTGCGTGGTTAATGCTGGGTTGTGCCAGTGCCGGTTGCTTATACGAGCCTTGTTTTGCCTTTCTTACTCGCTATCGTGGCAGCGATGCTAAATCGGCAATTACTAAGGTCACCTTATATGCTGGATTTGCCGGCACAGTAAGCTTTCCCCTTTGTCATTATTTAGTTGGCTTAGTGGGCTGGCGCGCCACCTCCGTAAGTTTGGCCTTAATCGTTATATTTATTGCAACACCACTTTTGTTTAGCTGCGCCAAGCTGATACAAGGTGCACAAAGATCTTTGTTGTCTCAAGCTAAAACTCGCCTTACTTCTACGCCTTCAAAAGGGGTGAGCCATTCGCTTAAAAGCGCGATCTTTTGGCTTATCGCCATGGCTTTTTCACTTAGCGCACTTAACCACACAGTACTGGTTAACTTTTTACTGCCCAGCATGCACGCTATCAACTTTACGCCTAACGATGCGGTGTTAGTAATGGCAATGATAGGCCCTATGCAAGTGGTTGGGCGCATTGCCATGATGAGCGTAGATAAGCGGCTTTCAAACACCGTGATAACCATGCTGTGTTTTGGCAGTTTACTGGTGGCAGCAAGTTTGTTGTGGCGGCTTAGCACTAGCCAACAAGTCATTTGGCTATTTGTTGTATTGCAAGGCAGTGCCTATGGGGTAACCAGTATTTTGCGGCCAGTATTAACTAAGCAGCTATTAGGTAAAGAGAGTTTTGGAGCGATATCGGGGTTGTTAGCAGTGCCCTATTTACTCGCCAGCGCGAGTGCGCCGTTTTTAGGAGCTTATGCTTGGCAAGTCAATCAGCAGCAGGGGATCTTTAGTCTAGTGAGCCTAAGTGCAGGCTTGGGTTTTGTAGCAATGGCAGCCTGTTGTTTGCAACAAGCTGCCAAAACCACTAACTATCAGAAGTTAACGGCTAAGCCTAAGTAAGCACCGCTATCGCTGGTGCTGTAGCTACGGGTAGCGATATCTTCGTACTGGTAACCCGCAGAGATATCAATGGTGCTAGCTACTAGGTCAAACAGTTCATAGTTTACCCCAGCACGAAAACGGTTAGCTTTGTAATCTTCATCGGTAAGTGACACTTTCAAATCACTCTCTAAACCAAGACCCGAACCTGGAAAACGCCATGCAACACGCCCTACTGCGTATACTTGCTCGCCATTGTCAGAGCCAGCTAAAGCAGCGTTAGCACTATCCCAACGCTCGTAACCTGCACCTAAATCTAGGTAAAGACCAGCTGTATCAAATAGGTTGTAGTACAACTCACCTTGGTAGCTAGAGCCATCAGCTGCATCACCTTGCTTACGCTTGTTTGCGCCAACAGCTACATTAGGAATAAGCGGAATAGGATGCTTAAAACGCAACTCTAAATCACCTTGCCAAGCCGAAGAAGCTTTTGGGTCAGTATTGGTTTGAGCGATATGGCTAGCCAGAGTTAAACCGAGTAGATCGGCTTGAGCAGGAAGAGCAGCGAACATTGCAGCGCCAACAGCAGCGAGGCGAAATTTCATGTTGAGTCCTTTAACTAAACAAGTTCTAAGAAGGTAAGGCGGCATTCTGCCACGCGACTCAGTTAAGGCCAAGAGAAAAAGCTACGCCATCAACCCCTTTTAGTTTATTTTGCTAAAAATTTACAAATTGCCTTATTTTACTGCAATATAGGTATTACCTTTAGCTCAAACAACACTCGCTATATTTACCATTGATTGTGCATATTGTTGAGCGCCGAATGCAATAGCTCATCATCATGACTATCCATAGCAGTATTATCATCAACCAGTTGGTTATGGTTATGATCATGGTCTTGGGCATCATCAAGTTGATGATGTTGGTCCTCTCCTTCAGCCAATGGATTGTCAAACGGATCCGGTGAATGTCCAGCCAAGTCATCTTCATCAGCTAGAGGGTTGTCTACGTTAAACTCCGGTAGTAAGTCTGTTTGGCTGCCAGCTAAAGACTCAGACGGCGCATCATCTCTGCTCATTCCCAGCATTTGAAAGTAGTGGTCTACCGGTGACGTAGGCTGAAGGGTAGATGTTAAATCCGAGGTCTCTGTTTCACTTTTAAGCTCTTGATGGTGTTCAGACTCACTAACAGACCCATAACTTGCCAACTCATCACTTGGTGCTATGACTAGGTCAACATCAATAACATCAACATCTAAAGGAGCGTCACTGGCATCTGGAGCTGCTGGAGGTGGAGTATGGTGGCCAACCACTGGGGTAACCGTCATATCCAACACTTCCGATCCTAAAGTAAGCTTACCGCTGTGACCAGGTCCATGATTTAAAATACTCACTTGAACATGCATTACAACATCATCGTGATGGGACCCCTGCAAAGCGACTTCAAATCTATCCTCATGAACACCGACATCTTGAGCGCTGCCGTGAGGACCAGTATGAGTATTGGCATGCTCTTGATAGCTGAGTTGACCGGTTTTAGGGTCAATAGTCAGCGTTCCCCAATGGCTGGTATAAGAGGTTTGATAATGGCCATTAACTAATATTTTCCAGCCTTGCTCTGCAACAGGTACCGGAGTTTGGCCGGGTACAATTGTTGGTACGCCAAGTGAGGCACCAATATGGTGACTGCCTGGTGGTGCTGTGACAACGATGGGCTCAGGTTTAGCACTTGCTGCCATGTTTAAAGCGGAGTTTACGTTGCCATGCTCATCGGTCATGATGGCTTTAACAATACTGCTGGGAGCAACTTCGAGTTGAATTCCGTGCGCTAAGCTATTCGCGTCGAGTACATGGTCAACGCCATTAATACTAAGGTGTTCGCCTACTTTGGCATCTGTTGCTGCATGCACCGTTGCGGTAATGGTTCCAGCGTGGCCATGGGCTATTTCAGCTTTGTTGTATAAGTTATCACTGCCGGGACTCTCAAAAGTGATACTCGGTCTACCAACTTGGAGATCAGTATCATAGTGTAAGGTTTGAGTTGCATTGGCTTTATTGCCTGCATTGTCGACAGTGGAAACAGAGGCCGAAACTGACGAATCAGAGGCCAACTCACTACCCGCAACTACAATACTAAATTGTCCATGACTATCTACAGTTCCTGTGTAACTTTGTTGATTAATACTTAACGTAACAACATCACCTTGATGTACATCGCCGCCAACTTGGCCAGTGATGTTTACCGATGTATGACTTTCTTGAGCATTAATAATATTGTCGGCGGTAATAGGGTCAAGGTGAATGCTAGTTTGGGCTTGGGTATCAATTTTCACATCGAGTACTGGTGATACAGCAGGCACCACTGATGAAGGAGCCAATGCTTTAGCGGATAGATTATGATCGCCTTCAGTTAAGCGGCTTACAGCAACGCTATATTGCCCAGAGGCATCAGAAACCGCGTGTCCAACGGGTGTTGAACCATCGTAAACCGTCACTTGCGAATAGGGAATATCGGTGTGTCCGGTGATTGTTGGAGTTGTATCCTTGGTCAAGTTGTCAGTTTGTGATGAACCCGAGTCGCTCATCGATGCAAGATCCAAAGTCACCGTGTTGGTTGGCGCGACGTTTGCGCCAACAGGTAAGGTTGGTTGCGTGGTTGTAACCACAGGTTGAGGAGGTACAGTTGTTGATGTAACTATGCCGCCAGTAGTCGAAGTGGTTACCTGTCCAGATGCATCAAAGGTGATGAATTTCGAATCCTCAGCTTGGCCATCACTGACTTTGACTTCAAACACATCAACACCATGGTAGGAGTTGGTTGCAGCATTGTAACTCATCCCTGCCACAGATGTGTTTGGCGTATAGACATAGTCACCAGTATTGGGATTAACGGTTAGTGAACCAAAATGACCTGTTGAACTAACGACAGAGAACGTATGAGAGTCAGTAACGTCTGCATCCGTCTCTGTTAATGTGCCCGTCGTCGATGATGCTTGGCTGACACCGAGCATCGGTGCGTCGTTGGTGCCAGTTACCGTTAACGTTGCGGTTTGCTGTGCATTACCACCCTGACCATCGGTTACATTGTAGGTGACCACTATGGTTTCAGACTGGTTTACCCCTAAATGCTGAAAGGCTTGGTGCGTTGCATCAACGACCAATGTGTGCCCATCAGAAGCAACAAAAACACCCGCAGGCAATGCCGTTGATGTTGCGCCGCCATCCACTTGGTAGTGCAGGTTAGTAATCGACAGCGTATCGCCATCGGTATCTGTCGCGCCTTGCAATAAATCCAATTGATGATGATTTGTTTGGTCTTCGCTCACGGTATCTGTGACGGCCGCTACCGTTGGGGCATGGTTTACTGAATCGACCGTTATGGTGTTAGTGGCCTCTTTCGAGTCTTGGTGTCCATCGTTAACAGTATATTTAAACTGAACATCGCCATTAAAATCTTGCGCAGGAACGAACTGAAGTTTAGCGATATCGGCAGTAGCAATACTCTGACCTGCGGTAATATCGTGTCCATCAAGTACAAACTTACCTTGTGTTGCTGGTGGTAGATCTGTGATTGCTATGGAATGTAGCGTATCGCCGGTATCAATATCCGTAAACCCAAACTGACTGGCTTGCATTTGGTAGTGCGTGTCTTCAGTGCCATGTGCAAGTGTCGTCGCAGTGATGGTCGGCTGATCATTGGTTCCTGTCACCGTTATTGTTATATCGTGGGCAGTGTGGTCTGCAGAATAAACACGGTACACAACCTTTTCTACTTCACCTTCAGCTAATGATTGCAAGTGACTGTTGGCTACTTCATAACCCCAAGCGCCATTTGGTGTTATGCGTAAAAAACCACCAAAGGGGTCGTTAATCGCTTGCTCTCCAAACCGATTGACCTGAAAGTGGTCTTGCCCTGCATCAGGATCACTGACATTCAATAAACCTGAAGCCGCTACGGGGTGATTTGAACTATGACCAACATTATGATCTTCAATAATCGTCCCTGTATCAGTACCAGTAATCACAGCAGAATCACGTGTGGGAGCCAGAGTGATTGAGGCTGATGTAGCCACACTTCCACCATGTGAATCCTGCACATCATAGGTAAATGAGACCTTGCCGTTGTAATCTTGTGTAGGATGAAAGGTGAAGGTTCCGTCATGATTATCGGTAATCTTTCCATGATCAGCGATAAGATTTGCTACAGAGAGTTTCCCCGCATCATCGTGGTCGATGTCTGTAGCGTTAGCGAGTAAATCAGCAGCGTGTAGAACGACATCTGTATCTTCAGTACCAGCTGTAAGTGTAACTGCTGAGCTAACAACGGGAGCATCATTGTCACCTTGAATAGTGACTTGAATTTCATGAGTCGTACCATCAGCAGAACGCACAGTAACAGTATCAATTAAGGTTTCGCTACTAGCGAGAGATTGAATCTTTGCGAGGCTATTATCAATTTCATAGCGATATGAACCATCGGATTGAAGAATGAGTTTTCCACCTTCCTGTGTCGTATATCCGGTATCCCATGTGCCTGTCTGTTGGTTTTGATGAAGATTTCCATCAAAATGTTCTTCTCCAGCATCAGCGTCAGTAATGGTCAATTGGCCGTTGTATATAATCGTATTGCCTGAGTTTAGGGTAAGGTTATGATCCTCTTGAACAGTAAAGGTGTCTTGCCCGCCAATAACTGCTGTATCACCTACAGCACTCAATGAAGTGCTTGCACCCGTATGCGTAACTCCACCATGCGCGTCTTGCACATCATAGGTGAAGTGAACTTGGCCGTTATAGTCTTTGGTTGGCGTGAAGGTGTAGGTGCCGTCTTTGTTATCAATCACAGAGCCGTGGTCTACTAACAGATTAGCAATGGAAAGCTTGCCAGCGTCATTTGTATCAACGTCGACAGTATTGGAAAGCAAATCAGCCTTTGTAAAAGTAAGAGCAGTGTCTTCGGTACCTGTAGTAAGTGTCACTTCAGAACTGATGTACGGTCTGTCGTTATCTCCATGAATGGTAATAACGATATTTTGAGCAGTACCATCTTTAGAATATACGGTAATGGTGTCGGTTAGCGTTTGCCCTTCACCGAGTTGATCTATGGTAGTGCCAATAGTTGTTTTTCTATTGCCGACCCAATCAACGCTTCCAACCGTCACGTCGTAATGCCAAGTACCATCTGTATTTAAGAGTAAGTGTCCATATTGTCCGTGGTAGGAGTTATTCCAAGCGCCGCCCTTAGGGTCGAATTGGGCTTCACCACTATCAGGGTCAACAATATCCAACTTGCCATCAGCTGTTAATGCTGCCTGTCCAAGTTTAGCCATACCAGGTTGTGCGTAATCGGGTGACATATCACCATAACTGCCATGCCCTTCATCGACATCGCCAGTTGTTATTCCGGTGATTATGGCTTTGTCGTCAGTGCCATTAATCCTAACCGTAACTTTTTGCTCTGTCCCATCAACAGAGTGTACTACTAGCGTATCGGTAAGTGACTCGCCTGTTTTCAGGCCTTGAATAGCCTGTTTGGAATTGTCTGCAGTATAAGTCCAGTGGCCTAGTTCGTTAATAGAAAGGCTTCCGAATTGCCCTTGTTGTACGCCCGCTTGGAACTGATTTTGACCTGAATCCACATCAGTAACTGTGAGCGTACCATCAACATGGAGTTGCCCTTGATGCAGGTCTTTATCTTCGGTTAATTGTGTTGTGCTGGTTCCTGCAATAACAGCCTTATCGTCAGTGCCATTAATGGACACAGTGATTTTCTGTTCAGTGCCATCGACTGAATGAACGACTAGCGTATCGGTGAGCGACTCTCCGGTTTTCAGGCCTTGGATTACTGGCTGAGAATTATCTGCCGTATAAGTCCAGTGACCGAGATTATCGATACTGAGCGTGCCGAACTGCCCTTGCAATACGCCCGCTTGGAATTGATTTTGACCATTATCAACATCAGTGACAGTGAGCGTGCCATCGACATGAAGTTGTCCTTGATGAAGGTCTTTGTCTTCAGTGAGACTCGCCGTACTAGTTCCACCAATCACCGCCTTATCGTCGGTGCCGTTAATAGTCACAGTGATTTTTTGTTCGGTACCATCGACAGAATGAACAACTAGCGTATCGGTGAGCGATTCTCCGGTTTTCAGGCCTTGGATTACTGTTTGAGAATTATCTGCCGTATAGGTCCAATGGCCTAGTTCGTTAATGGAAAGCGAACCGAATTGACCTTGTTGTACGGTGGCTTGGAACTGGTTTTGGCCATTATCGACATCAGTGACAGTGAGCACGCCATCGGCATGCAGTTGCCCTTGATGCAGGTCTTTATCTTCGGTTAATTGTGCTGTGCGGGTTCCTGCAATGACTGCCTTATCATCAGTGCCGTTAATGGATACAGTGATTTTTTGCTCTGTGCCATCGACGCTATGAACGACCAAAGTGTCAGTTAATGATTCACCTGTTTTCAGGCCTTGTATAGCCTGTTGTGAATTATCAGCGGTGTAGGTCCAGTGGCCTAGGTTATTGATCGACAGTGTGCCGAACTGGCCTTGTAACACATTGGCTTGGAACTGGTTTTGACCATTATCTACATCAGTAACAGTAAGTGAGCCATCAACATGAAGTTGCCCTTGATGAACATCTTTATCTTCGGTCAATGATGCTGTTGATGTCCCTGCAATGACCGCCTTATCGTCAGTGCCGTTGATAGTGACAGAGATTTTTTGCTCAGTGCCATCGACGCTGTGAACGACTAGCGTATCGGTAAGTGACTCACCCGTTTTCAGGCCTTGAATTACTGGCTGAGAATTATCTGCCGTATAGGTCCAGTGGCCTAGTTCGTTAATGGAAAGCGAACCGAATTGACCTTGTTGTACGCCCGCTTGGAATTGGTTTTGGCCATTATCGACATCAGTGACATTGAGCACACCATCTGCATGAAGTTGTCCTTGATGAAGGTCTTTATCTTCGGTTAATTGTACTGTGCTGATTCCTGCAATGACTGCCTTATCGTCAGTGCCATTAATGGACACAGTGATTTTCAGCTCAGTGCCATCGACAGAATGAACGACTAGCGTATCGGTGAGCGACTCGCCCGTTTTCAGACCTTGGATTACTGGCTGAGAATTATCTGCCGTATAAGTCCAGTGACCTAGACTATTGATACTGAGCGTGCCGAACTGACCTTGTAACACATTGGCTTGGAATTGATTTTGCCCATTATCTACATCGGTAACAGTCAGAACTCCATCAACATGAAGTTGCCCGCTATGCAGGTCTTTATCTTCGGTTAATTGTGCTGTGCTGGTTCCTGCAATGACTGCCTTATCATCAGTGCCGTTAATGGATACAGTGATTTTTTGTTCAGTGCCATCGACGCTGTGAACGATTAGCGAATCGGTAAGTGACTCGCCTGTTTTCAAGCCTTGAATAGCTTGTTGGGAATTGTCTGCAGTATAAGTCCAGTGGCCTAGGTTATTGATCGACAGTGTTCCGAACTGACCTTGTAAAACGTTCGCTTGGAATTGGTTTTGACCATTATCTAGATCAGTAACAGTAAGTGCGCCATCAACATGAAGTTGCCCTTGATGAAGGTCTTTATCTTCAGTGAGCGAGGCTGTTGCAGTGCCTGCAATCACCGCTTTATCATCAGTGCCATTAATGGACACAGTGATTTTCTGTTCAGTGCCATCGACAGAATGAACAACTAGCGTATCGGTGAGCGATTCACCTGTTCTCAGTCCTTGAATGACAGCTTGAGAATTATCTGCCGTATAGGTCCAGTGGCCTAGTTCGTTAATGGAAAGCGAACCGAATTGGCCTTGTTGTACGCCCGCTTGGAATTGGTTTTGACCATAATCTAGATCAGTAACAGTAAGCGTGCCATCGACATGAAGTTGTCCTTGATGAAGGTCTTTGTCTTCAGTGAGACTCGCCGTACTAGTTCCACCAATCACCGCCTTATCGTCGGTGCCGCTAATAGTCACAGTGATTTTTTGTTCGGTACCATCGACAGAATGAACAACTAGCGTATCGGTGAGCGATTCTCCGGTTTTCAGGCCTTGGATTACTGTTTGAGAATTATCTGCCGTATAGGTCCAATGGCCTAGTTCGTTAATGGAAAGCGAACCGAATTGACCTTGTTGTACGGTGGCTTGGAACTGGTTTTGGCCATTATCGACATCAGTGACAGTGAGCACGCCATCGGCATGCAGTTGCCCTTGATGAAGATCTTTATCTTCGATCAGAACGCCGCTAAAACCTCCGCCAATGATTGCTTGTTCATTAGTGCCAAGAACTTGAATACTAAGGTCTTGCTTAACCATTTCACCAGCACTGTCGGTTACACTAACAACAAAGTGCTCAACTCCCTTCTGCCCTTCGGTTAAAGCAAGGGTTGCTGGCTGCTGGTTATCAAGCTGATATTGCCACTGGCCATTATCAGGATTAATGGTTAATTGGCCATATTGACCTTGAGAGTGGCTAACTGACCATTGTAGTTGTTCATTATGGTCTGGATCTTTAGCGAATAACTGACCATCAACTTCTGAAAGTGCAGCCATCTCAGTAACATTGGCGTGGTGCAAACCCGAAATTTGGGGTTTATCATTACTGCCCTCCACCTCTATTGAAACTACCATTTTAATTTGATGCTGCAGATTGTCTTTAACTACAACAACAAATTGCTCACTATGGTGCTCTCCTTCAGCCAAAGCATTGGTCGTGGCTAGTGCATTATCTAACTGATAACGCCACTGTCCAGTATGCGGGTCCACAAACAGCTGGCCATATACTCCACTTCCAGACTCAACTGTCCAACTTACTTGGTTAGCGCCCACGCCAGAAACATGCAACTCACCACTAACCTCACTCACCTTATCTTCTTTCACTGCTCCGCTTTGTTGCTGCGCCCCTTCAGCATGCATAACCGGTGCTGGCTGCTGGTCAGTTTGAGAATGATTAACGTGAGTAAGCTGTTGCACTGTCACACTGGGCTTATAATGGCTACCCTCAACATGTCCCGAATGGTTGCTAGTTATTCCCGTAGCCCCAACGTGATTAAGAAGTGAGTGTGTTGTAAGCCAATGAGAGCTGGCACCATTTCCTCCACCCCCTTTACCCACTCTCGCAACACTTGCTTTAGTATCATCAACTAAGGGGTCTTCAACCAAGGCAGCACCGGCAATGGCTTTTGAAGCAGCGTCAGGTTTGAGTGACTCAGACTCAGACTCAGCATCAGCAAACTCTTTAATTTGTTTAGAGTCTATTTCAGTAAGGTCTTTAGTAGATGTTAATAAGGTTTCATCTGGTAAAGCTTGCTGCTCACCAAGAAGTTGTTGATGAGATTTATCAGCAACCAAATCCTGATTTTTAAGCCCCTCAACTTTCACATCTCGCAGCTCTTTAGCCTGCAAACGCTGCACATCTTTATCTATGCGTTTAGCTTTTTTGATGCTTTTGTCTGAATTACTTTGCTTCTTTGAAGAACTTTTTACTGCCTTATCTTGAGGCTTGTTATGATCATCTTTAGTCATAATAAAATTCTCTTAACGTTCGCCAAAGGCAGTGGTGATGTTGGTAAATACTGGCTTCCATAAGTATTGAAATACCGTTTTATCGCCAGTCACAATATCTACTTCACCGGTCATGCCGGGAATAAGGCCAAAGCGCTCGGGGTCGTCATTAAAAAATGGGGTTTCTATGCTTATTTTAACCTTGTAGAAAACGCCCCCTTTCTCATCGGTGTCTGTAGAAGGAGAGATCCTTTGCACAATGCCATCTAAAGCCCCATAACGGCTGTAATCAAAGGCGTCTATTTTTACCCTTGCACGTTGCCCTTCGGTAACAAAACCAATATCACGTGGAGATAACTTAGCTTCAATTAGCGCTTCCTTGGTGGTAGGAACAATTACCGCAACGGTTCCACCTGGTGCAATTACGCTGCCTGAAGAGGTAGTCGGAATAGATTGCACAATCCCATCAACTGGCGCTAAAACGGTAGTTTGAGAAACTTGTGAACCGGAAGATTTTAAGCGCGCTTCAACCCCTAATAGCTCAGCTTGAGCCTCGGCACGTTTTTCGCCAACTTGATTAAACAGGGCGGCATTTTTCTGTTCGAGCTGCTTGCTAAGATTGGTTAGGCTTTTACTTAAAACTTGCTCTTTGCCCTCTAAAGATTTTAGCTCTCTTATGTAAGAGTCGAGCTTTTGTTGAGCTTCTAGTACCTGTAGTTTAGACACCACCTGAATACCGCCCGGTGATTTCATCATGTTGATGGTTTTACGAGAGGCCGATATTTGGTCACTTAGTGCTGGCACTTCATTCTCTACCGCAGCCAACTCTGCTTTAGCTTTAGCTATCTCCGACTCTGTTAACGCTGAAGTGGCGGCTAACTCAGCATTCATCCTTTTGAGCGCTGAAACATGCTGCGCCACTAATTTAGGATACTCAGCTTTAAACGCCGAGAAGTCAGCTTGGCGCTGCTCAACAAAGGCGTTGTAACGCTCAATACGTAATTCTAAATTGGCTTGTTTACTGGCTAATTCTTCCTCTAAAGACTGGCTATCAATGGCCACAAAATTTGCCAATACATCGCCCTGCTTAACCACATCACCTTCCTCTACACTCACAGAGGCTAAGGTTCCACCTAGCTGACTTTGAATAACTTGCCGGTGACCAAGAGGCACCACCTGCCCCTTGGCTTTAGCAATTTCTTCCACTGTGGTAAAAATTGACCACAACAGCATTCCCAATACCGACAAGGCAATAAACCACGCAATACGGCGAATCAGCTTTCTCTCTGCTGGTGCTTCAATGGCATCAGTAAATTCATGTTCTGGCCAAATACGATTAGCTAATTGACGCTGTTCCATATTTACTGCTCCGTTTCACTGTTGGATTGAGGCTGCTGCGAAGGAATAGGTCCAACATAAGCGGCTGTACCTTTGTCTAAAATTATTACCTTGTCGGCTAATTGGATTAGCTCTTGGTCATGGCTGGTGAAAATAATGGTTGCCTTGCCTCGCAAGCTTTCTAAGGTGCGAATAAACTGGCTTTTAGCATCTGGGTTTCGGTTGGCCAAGGGCTCGTCTAACAACAAATACTGAGAACCTTTTAGTAGTGCTCTCGCTAAAGAAATATAACCACCTTCTACTGCTGACAGCATGGCACTATCATCACCAGCGATTGGCGCATCTAACTGTTCGTTTAACGCGCTAAATAAAGCGCGCCCACCAGCTGCGAACAAAGCATCAACCAACTGCTCGTCACTGGCATCAGGGTTTGCTATTCGTAGGTTTTCTGCCAAAGTGCCGGGAAATAAATCTGGCTCTGCGGGGCAATAAGCCGCCCATGAACGCAATAGCTCTGGGTCGTACTGGCGAATGTTTTTGTTGTTTATTGCTACATAACCGGCTTGAGGTTCAATCACCCCTAAAGCTGATAGCAACAATGAGGTTTTGCCGCAGCCATTAGGACCAATAACCGCCACCATTTCTCCGGCGTCTATTTCAGCATTAACCGCCGATAGTGCTGGCTCCATTTCGGCCCCGTAACGCAAGGTTAAATGTTGAAAAGATACACTAGGAACCTGGCTCATATCGGGAACATCTAAACGCAATTCGCTATTTTCAGTTTTCACCTGCATAAATCGATCAAACTGCTCAGCCGCCCCCTTTAGCAAGATGAACTTTTGGGTAGAGCTAAACGCCAGTTGCGCTGGGCCGGTGATTCGCCAAATCAGCATGACACAGGCAATCAACGCCCCGGCGGATATTGACTGATTGAGCACCAAGAAAATGCCACAGAAAACAGTTACCAAGGCAGTAGACAAACTTAAAGCATGAGCCACTGCAGCCATCAAGCCATTGCGAGCCGCATAACGAAAGTTCTGCCGGCTATTCTCTCGGCATAAACGGGCAAACTTAGTGGTCCAAGCATCTACTTGCCCGGCCGCTTTTAGCTGGGTGAGATTTTTAGCTAACTCGTTAAGCGCATTTTGATACTCACCCGATACCGTAGGAGAAGCGCTTTGAATGTAGCTGCGCATTAGCCGCATAAGTAAATAAAACACCAGTAACATTAACAGCGGAACCAGCACCAACCAACCACTTAACAAAGTAATGGTAGCTAAGGCGATGAAGGTAAAAGGTAAATCGATTAGGCCGCCTGCAGCAGGGCCAGATAACACCGTGCGAACCTTTTCTGCGTTGCGCATACGAGCCACATGATTGGCAATGCCCACTCGCGATAACACCATTAACGGCATGTTTAACAAACGGTGAAAGGTAAGCTCAGACAAATCTCTCGCCATGCGATTACTCGCTGAGGACATTACTTTGGCTCTAATCAAGCGTGATGCAACTAAAATACTTAAGGCCAACGCCGCCCCTAAAGCAATGCTGGGTAATACCTCAGGTGTTTGCCCGCCAATCACACGGTCATAAACTGCCATTGTAAATAGCGGTACGGCTAAGCCAGTCAAGCTAGACAATAAACTGAGCCAAAATACCGGCCGATACCATTTACTTCGCTTGCTTACTTGCTCGGCAAAAGCTTTGGCAGAAGATCCCTGCTGAGGCAGCCGCTCAATCATTATTAAATGTGCGTCTTCGCCAATAGTGGCTGGGTCACAGGCCTGCCACTGCTGCTCAAACTGTTCAAGTTGCTCACCATGGCGACGCAACAACTTAGGTGCATGGTGATCGGATATCAGTACAAAAGGATGAGCCGCTTGAGAAACTAAAGAAGGCAAGTGGCGATGCACCGAATAGGCAATATGGTGCTTTTTAAGCAAGCCTACAAAGTCCATAACATCTAGTGAATCTAAACGCTGGTCTTGTTCAATATTGGTCGCTTGAGAGTACAAACCAAGCTGTTGCAACAAGCTAATTAACGTGGGTTTTAAATCAGGATTTTGCTGTTCCATGTTAAGCCCCCTTCTGTTGCTTTAGCAGGCTGACTAAGCCGTCTTCTGCTATCTGCAGCTGTATGTCACAGTGGTTTTTCACTTCATCAAAATGCGAAGCAATCATCACCGTCATGTCATCGCCTTGCTTACTTAGCAAGGCCAGTAAACGCTGCTGAGCATCTGCATCTAAAGACAACATCGGTTCGTCTAACAGCAATATCGACGGTTGCTGCGCTAACGCGCGCACCAAGGCGATAAGTTTAATCGCTCCCTTGTTAAGCATTTGGTTGCCACTGTCTCCCACGCGGGTTTGATAACCGGCTGGCAACAAGGCAATAGCAGCACTTAAACCTAAGTCATCTGCTAACACCATGGCGTTGGCTTCTAGTTCAGGTCGAAACAAGGTCATGTTTTCCATCAAACTACCGGCAAACAAAGTAGGCCACGGCGCTAAATACACTACAGATTGGCGATACTCATTAGCATCATGCTGGCCAAGTTCAACACCAGCAATACTAATGCTGCCTTGCTTATGTTGATGAAAGCCAGCCAGCATACTTAATACCAAACTTGCATGGCTAAGAGGATTAGATTGCACTACCACCATGCTGCCGGCGGGCAGGTTAAAACTCGCGTTTTCAATACAGGCCACAGAGGTTTTAGCACTCAATTGGCTGTATTCAATGGGCCCTGCAGGCAACTTTTGCTGATAGCAATGTTCGGCGCTAAAGCGCTCTCCTTCTAAACTGGTTAGCTGCTTTACTTGCTGCATCGCAGACTTAGCGGTAACCATTCGAGAGCGCAAACTAATAATGGCGCTTAAAGGCGCAACCGCTCGGCCCGCTAAAATAGAACAGGCCGCTAAACCACCCGTGGTTAGTTGTCCGTCTAGTACCATTAAGCACCCCAACAAAACCAATACTAAGGTTGTTCCCTGAGAGGCGCCTTGAATAAACTCCTGCAGCTTGGCCGATAACCAATCCACCCGCTGTTGCTGCTGCAAGCGCTTAAAGTTAACTTTTCGGTAATCGGCGGCAATCCCACTTTCTAGGGCTAAGGCTTTAGTGGTGGTAAGCCCAGACAATACGTTCAGTAATAAACGTGAGCGCTCGGCTTCACTAAGGGCTAAATCTTGGGTGGCTTGAGCTAGCTGCTTACCAAGCAGCAATACAAATAGGCTAATTAATCCCCACACCGCAATCGGAATAAAAACTAATGGCCCGCCAATGTAAGCCACTAAAGCTAAGAAAATCACCACGAATGGGAAATCAATCAGGGCCAAGGCCGCTTGACCAGAATATAGGTCTCGCATACCTGCTATTGAACTTAAGCCATTAAACACCCCACCCCTGCCAAGTTTGGCGATAGGTTCAAAACTGCTGCCCAGTAGAGCTTTCACCGCATCAATAGTGGTATGCAACTCAAAGTTAGCGGCTGCCGAAGCCAATAACCAGCTCCGTATATATCGCAACACTAGCTCTAGTAAAATAGCCACCGCTACACCGAGCATAAGAACCGTAGCCGTGCCGTAGCCTTGGTTAGGTAATATGCGGTCGTAAATCTGCAACATGGCAAAAGGCAAAGCGAGCGAGAGTAAGTTTATAAATGTAGATGAGAGCAATACATCGATTGCTGAGCGGTTTCGAAACAATAGGCTTAACGCATACCTCATGTAGCTGGCTTCCTTTCTCAATAAACACTGCGATGAGTTATTGATAAGCCTAGCAAATAATCGGATTTTTTCTTTTTTAGTGTGTTTTTATTTAGGCCTGCGAATAAGCCCCAACATATTCATTAACAAAATTGACACAAATACAAAACTAATTCACTATCGCTTACAGTTAAACCAGCTCATGATTTCAGCATTGCTGTATATGTTGTCATTTAAATCTATTTATTACTGCGTAAACAAACAGATATGAATGAATCAGTTAATTTAGCACAAGTATTGGCTTTACCCAGCCACTGCCACCACCATAGTCATCGCTATTTTCAGGTAGTGATTGGCCTGCAAGGGCAAACCGAGTTTGATATTCAAGGCCAAGCTAACATGGTGGGTCCAGGTCAAGGTTGTTTGGTTCCTGCCACTACCGATCATGCCTTTACTGGCGTAGGTCGAAATCAAATCTTGGTGATCAATCTTGCTAGCGCCTATCAAGCCAATTTACAAAGCAAAATCGACCAGCTATTTGAACAGCAGTCCTATTTCAACTTAGCCAATCAATCGCAAGTGCTGATTAACGCGCTATGTCAGGAAATGCTCAGCCAACCACAAGACACTGCGCTCGCCGAAGCCTGCGCCAATACCTTGTTGTGTGTGCTACAAAACCAACTGGCACAAGCCAAACAGCAACAAACTAAAGTCACCCGTTTGCAAATGGAGCATATCGACCGCTACATTCAGCAACACTTACATCGAAAAATCACCGTGGCGCAGCTGGCTGGTTGTGTATTTTTAGCCGAAAGCCAGTTCCACTTATTGTTTCGCCAGCAAACGGGATTAACGCCCCACCAATACTTACTTCGCCAACGCTTTAGCGCGGCAAAGCAGTTCTTGAGCACACCGCAATTAAGCATTGAGCAAATCTCACATCGCTGTGGCTTTGCCAGTCAAAGCAGCTTTACCAGCGCCTTTAGCGCCTTTTATGGCATCTCGCCCGCTCGCTACCGCAAACAAGTGCACTAAGGCTAAGCGCCAAAACAGCGTTGCCCCATTTTCAGCTAGCTTATTTCCGTTAAGCAATAGCCTTGCTGCGCCCTAGCCTGACTACACTATAAATAAGCAACATGAAGCTAGATTAACGACTGGGCTGCAGGATTATCGTCACTCCCTTATCACGAGTTCAGGTTAAACAGATTGTTAATCGCTTGCTTCGCTTTTTGTTCATCAACAGAGAGTTTCGAAAAAAACGCGGAGTTTTTCGAAATACGCGACGCTTAAAGCGCTCTACAATCGGCCTCTAAATAACAAAGCCGCAACATCCTCTGTCCCCTCGCAGAGGATGGCACTACGAGGACAAAGCATGCACCAATCATCGCAACTCGATGCAAAGGCCATGACCCAAGCTTGGTTTATTGAGCAGCCTTTAGATAAAATTTGGCAATGCATTTCGCCGCTTTACTGCGTGGATGAATCACACTGGTTAAGCCAACTCCTGCCTCTAGCAGAGCCAAGCGCAGCCGAATTAAGCCAAACAACAGTGCTAGCCACCCAACTTATCGAACGGGTTCGCGCCGACAAAAAAGCGGTGCAAATGATCGACGCCCTGCTGTTGGAATACAGCCTCGATACCCGAGAAGGCATTTTGTTAATGTGCTTAGCAGAAGCCTTAATGCGCGTTCCCGACGCGGCCACTGCAGATGCACTTATCCGCGACAAACTCAGTGTGGCCGATTGGCAGTCTCACCTTAAAAACTCCGACTCACTATTTGTGAACGCCTCCACCTGGGGCTTAATGCTCACCGGTAAAGTGGTGAGTTTAGATACCCCAGCAGACGGCCAAGCAGGCAAGGTACTTAACAAGCTGGTGAACAAGTTCTCCGAGCCGGTGATTCGCCAAGCCATGCATCAGGCGATGAAGATCATGGGCCATCAGTTTGTATTAGGTCGCAGCATTGAAGAAGCCCTAAACAATGGCCAGCCTCTGCAACAGCAAGGCTTTGCTTATTCTTTCGATATGCTGGGTGAATCGGCACTAACTCGCCAAGATGCGCAAAAATATTTTGATGACTACCACCAAGCCATTAGCGCCGTGGCCAAGCAGCAAACAAGAGCTAATCAGGCTCAACCTGCCGCCTCGGTATCAATCAAACTCTCGGCACTGCATCCACGTTATGAGGCAGCCAATCAAGCTAGAGTGCTGCAAGAGCTATTCGACACCGTGCTGGCACTGCTTATTCATGCCCGCGAGCATAATGTGGCGATTACCATAGATGCAGAAGAAGCCGACCGCCTCGAAATATCCTTAAAGCTGTTTGCCAAACTTTACCAAGATCCCGCCATTAAAGGTTGGGGGAAATTTGGCTTGGTAGTACAAGCCTACTCCAAACGCGCCCTGCCAGTAATTGCTTGGCTGGCCAGCTTAGCCAAACAGCAAGGCGATATTATTCCGATGCGTTTGGTAAAAGGCGCCTATTGGGATAGCGAGCTAAAACTCTCTCAGCAACATGGCCACCATGCTTACCCAGTGTTCACCCGTAAAGAAGCCACCGACGTAAGCTACTTAGCCTGTGCTCGGCTGCTGCTTAGCGAGCATATTCGTGGGCTCATTTATCCGCAATTTGCCAGCCACAATGCGCAAACTATTGCTGCAGTGTCGGCCATGGCTACCCATCAAGATTTTGAATTTCAGCGCTTACATGGCATGGGAGACGCGCTATATAACCATGCCAAACAACTGCTCAACAGTGATGTACGCATTTACGCGCCAGTAGGTAGCCACAAAGATCTGCTGCCCTATTTAGTGCGCCGCTTATTAGAAAATGGGGCTAATAGCTCCTTTGTGCATAGGTTGGTTGATGCCCGCTGCCCAGTAACAGATTTAACCGTTCATCCGGTAGATTTACTGCGCTCACGCAGCAGCTTACATAATCCTAAAATTGCGCTGCCACCGCAGCTATTTGGCAAACAACGGCAAAACTCCTTGGGTGTTGCCACCGATATAGAAAGCGAATGGCAACCCTTTGAACAGCAAGTGAGTCAGTTTTTAGCCGCCCACCAATGGCAAGCCAGCTCGCTAATTGCAGGGCAAACTCAAACTGGCGAAAGCCACTTAATAACTGCGCCTTATCAGCGAGACCAACAGCTAGGCCAAGTCACTTGGGCCAATGCCGAGCAAGCCTTAGAAGCGATAAACCAAGCCGAACAAGCCTGTCAGTCGTGGCAGCAAACACCGGTAAACGAACGCGCCAACTACTTGCTGCAATTAGCCGACAAGCTTGAACAACACATGCCTGAATTAGTGGCCTTGTGCCATCGCGAGGCAGGTAAAACCGTATTAGACAGCATTGATGAAATTCGTGAAGCAGTGGACTTTTTGCGTTACTACCCGCAGCAAGCCATTCAACAATTTGGTGCTCCCATAGAGCAACAATCGTTTCTAGGTCAGGCGCAACAAGTCAGCTATCAAGGGCGTGGCATCTTTGTTTGTATTAGCCCGTGGAACTTCCCCCTAGCCATTTTTATCGGTCAGGTATCGGCAGCTCTAGTGGCCGGGAACTGCGTGATAGCCAAACCCGCCGAGCAAACCAGCCTTATTGCAGCCCGCTGTATTGAGTTGCTGCTAGAAACCGGCATCCCACAATCAGTTATTCAACTAGTACTGGGTAATGGCGTACTGCTAGGGCAAACCCTGTGCAGCGACAAACGCATTGCTGGCGTGGCCTTTACTGGCTCTACACCTACTGCCCAAGCCATTAATAAACAACTGGCTAAACGCGACGCACAGCCGGTGCCGTTTATTGCCGAAACTGGCGGGCAAAACGCCATGATAGTAGACAGCACCGCCCTGCCCGAGCAAGTGGTAAGAGACGTGCTGCGATCTGCTTTTGCCTCTGCCGGCCAGCGCTGCTCGGCGCTGCGGGTTTTGTATGTTCAAGAAGATATTGCCGAACGGGTTTATTCACTGATTAAAGGGGCCATGCAAGAACTCAGCATTGGCAACCCCGAGCTATTAAGCACTGATGTAGGCCCGGTTATCGACCCACAAGCGCAGAGCAAATTGCAGGCACATATTGATTGGTTGCAACACAACGCCGAGCTTATCTATCAATGTCCATTACCCGATGATTGCGCGAAAGGCAGCTTTATTGCTCCCTGCGCGTATCAAATAGACAACATTGCACAACTAAGCCAAGAGCACTTTGGCCCCATTTTGCATGTGATTAAATATCAATCAAATCAACTTGATAGGGTGATCGATCAAATAAATCAAAGTGGATTTGGTTTAACCTTGGGCGTGCATAGTCGTAATGAAAGCACCTATCGACATATCGAGCAACGCGCTCGAGTAGGTAATTGCTACGTAAATCGAGACCAAGTAGGCGCCGTGGTAGGAGTACAGCCATTTGGTGGCCAAGGCCTTTCTGGCACAGGCCCCAAAGCCGGTGGCCCGCATTATTTATATCGGTTTGCCAAGGCCAAGGTAACCAACATCCTTGCCGAGCAGGAGCGCTAACATGACGACGACAAACAAAGTTTTGCAACAAAGCCTTGCCGTGCAAGAAGCCTGGCAACAACAAAGCGCTGCATCGCGTAGCGAGATACTCATGGCTTGGGCGCAGCTGCTTGGCCAGCGCGATCAAAACTACGCTGAATGCGCCGCAATGATCCGCTTTCAATGCCAGCAGGCTTTAGCGGTCATTGGCAAAGAGCATCAGCTACAAGGGCCTACGGGCGAAAGCAACGAGCTGTATACCGCAGGCCGAGGTTGTTTTTTAGTGCTTGCCGATGACTCTGCCGGTAAAGAGGCTTTGGTAGGCTTAATTACTGCGGCTTTAATCGCCGGTAATAGCGTTATTTGTAGCGCTGCCGATTGCCCGCTCGACGAGTTGCTGGGCGAGCTATTACGTGCAGGTTGCCCTAACAGAGTTGCCCTGCCCTTGGCCTATAGTTTAGCCCCAGAGCTGGCGCAACATCGTGCAGTAGCAGGTATTGCCTTGGCGGGCTCGCAGCAAAGCGCTGTGCACTACAACCAGCTTATTGCTGAACGCGATGGCCAGCTAGCGCAGCTAGTATGTGAAAGCGACATGCGGAACTTTAGCCACATGAGTGAACCTAAGTTTTGCTTGCGCTTTATTACCGAGCGCACCCGAACCATAAACATTACCGCTGTTGGCGGTAACGCCAGCCTGCTAGAGCTAGGTAGCGGCGAATAACACGAATGGCTTGGTTAGCCATTCACAGTAACAATCCAAATTAACCAAAATGCTGAACTCAGCAATAAAAGGAAAAAGGAATGATTGAAAATAGCTTTGCTATCAGTGCCACATTTATAGCCTATCTTATCGTTATGCTATCAATTGGCATTTACGCCTATAAACGCACCTCCAACTCAGAAGATTACTTCTTAGGTGGTCGCTCATTAGGCCCATGGCCAGCAGCCCTATCGGCTGGCGCCTCAGACATGAGTGGCTGGTTGCTACTTGGTTTGCCGGGTTACGCTTATGCCGCTGGTATCGAAGCTATTTGGTTAGCTGGCGGCTTGTTAGTAGGCACCTGGTTAAACTGGCTGATTTGTGCCAAACGCCTGCGCACCTACTCCATTGTTATGAACAACGCTCTCACCATTCCTGAGTTTTTTGCCCGCCGTTTTGAAGATAAATCTAAACTGCTGCAATCAATCTCAGCCTTCTTTATCTTGCTGTTTTTCTTGTTCTACACCAGTTCTGGTCTGGTGGCTGGCGGCAAACTGTTTGAAACAGTATTTGGTTTAGACTACACCACCGCAGTGATTGTAGGCACCGTTTGTGTTGTCTCCTACACCCTGTTTGGCGGCTTTTTAGCGGTATCGTGGACCGATTTAGTGCAAGGCTTGTTAATGGCTGCAGCCTTAATGATTGTGCCTATCGCCGCAATGGAAGGCTCCTTTGGCGATCTAAACCAAGCGCTAACCCTTAAAAACCCAGAGCTACTAAACCTGTGGACCGACGTAAAAGGCGAGCCGCTATCGGCCATTGCGATTATCTCGCTAGTGGCATGGGGTTTAGGCTACTTTGGCCAGCCACATATTTTGGCGCGTTTTAAAGCTACTCGCAGCAACAAAGACATTGGCACCGCTCGCCGTATCGCAGTAACTTGGACGGCGCTGTCTATGGCCGGCGCACTGCTTATTGGCGTAGTGGGCATTGTGTATGTAGATTCTCACCTAGGCGGCAATATTAAAGATGGTGAAACTATCTTTATGCTATTGGTGAATGCGATTTTCCACCCAGTTATCGCCGGTATTTTACTAGCCGCTATTTTGGCTGCGATTATGAGTACAGCTGACTCGCAACTATTAGTATCTTCTTCTGCCCTAGCAGAAGACTTCTACAAACAAGTATTTCGCCCGCAAGCCAGCCAGCAAGAAATTGTTAAAGTGGGTCGCATAGCGGTAGTTGCCTTGTCTATTGTGGCGCTAGTATTAGCCATGAACCCAGAGAGCTCGGTACTCGGTTTAGTTTCTTACGCATGGGCCGGATTTGGTGCAGCCTTTGGCCCAGCTCTATTGATTAGCTTGTTCTGGAAAGACATGAACCGCAACGGCGCATTAGCTGGCGTAGTGCTAGGTGGCGTAACGGTTGTAGTATGGAAGCAGCTAAGCGGCGGCCTATTCGACATTTATGAAATTGTGCCCGGCTTTATCTTCGCCAGCATTGCCATTATCGCAGTGAGCAAAGCCACCGGCGGAGCCAGCCAATCAATTCATACTACTCACGCTGAATATGAAAAACAGCTGGTTGAATTAGATTAAACGCTAAATCAAATAACAACCGCTTGCCTTCGGGTTAGCGGTTTTTTTGTACTCGTAAATCCTCCCTTGTTTAAGCAATAAAACTTCCTGCCCTAAAGCTGCTATTTTGTTTAGCAAGTAAGCCCCAAACGGCAGTATTTTTGTCAGCTGTTTTCCGCGGTTTTGAATACTACTCATCCCCACGCTGAACAAATTACAATAATGTACCTATCAATCTGCGCTATCGTAACTGGAGTGCATTTAACTTATGTACTGGTAATCAAGTTTATCGCTCGTAAACTAAAGGCTAGGGATCTTGTTAAGTTGAAAGGCTCAAATATAATCGGCAGTTAGAAGCATCTAGCCAGGAACGCTTATGTTTTGTATATCAGTACAAAAATGTTTTTAGATTATAATCCGACTCAAGGAAAAGTCGCTGACAAGCGCGCCTATCAAACGCGGCAGCCATTGCCGCCGTTAAATCGTTGGGTGCAATCGTATTGGCAGCTCACAGTCCCTAAAGGTCAGTTTCAATACCACAGTGTGCCGGATAACTGTGTTGATTGGATTATTAACCTAGATAACTTCAGCGATAATTTTCTGGTTCCGCCATTTCTCTCATCTACTGTATTTCATATCAATGGCCCTGCCTCTTTTTTTGGTATTCGTTTTCAAATTCTCGGGCATAAAGGCTTAATCTCTGTGCCCTTAGGCGAATGGGCAGAGGCTGGTAGCGTAAAGGCGGAAGACTTACTAACGGCAGAAATCGTTTACTCTGTATTTGAAGCCATTGATAAGGCAAAGTGCTTTGATTCGCGCTGTAATAGCCTGTTTGCAGTAATGCTTTCTGCTATAAAGTTTGGCAAGGAGGACCCTCGCCTAGCTCGTTACATTCAATACTGTTACAAATGTGTCAGCGCTAATCTAGGCCTAGCGGAGAGCCACAGTTCTGAATTTGGAGTGTCTGCACGTCAGCTTAGAAGGTTGACCAAACAGCACCTTGGTTTGGCCCCCAAAGATTTTGGTAAGGTACTTAGATTTCAGAGTGCCCTCAAAGCCATGAACACTTGGCACCACAACAAAGCCTACCTCGATAATTACTACGACCAGCCACATTTTGTGCGCGAGTTTAAACGCTTATCTGGAGTTACACCGACACAGTTCAGAAAAATGTCCGTTTTATACAATCACTACTCTTCTAAGTGAAAGATAATGCTAACTATCTAATCAACAGCAAGAGGTAAATAACATGATTGAAATAGACGCTATGTTTCCTGTGATGGTAACGGCAAACTTAGAGGCGGTGAAGGCATTCTATGAATCTGTGTTTGGCTTTAATGCCGTATTTTACGACGCTGACTTTTATTTACACTTGGTGTCACCCCATTCAGGTATTCAGCTTGGCTTTTTGATGCCAGAACATGCTAGCCAACCAGACTTTCTTAAACCATTAATGTCTCCCGACGGTTATGTAATTTCCCTAGAAGTTAAAGATGCTACTAAGGCCTATACCGAAGCTCAGAAAATGGATTTGACGATAGCAATGCAGCTCAAAGAAGAAGTGTGGGGCCAGCTACATTTTATGCTGCAAGACCCAGCTGGTTTTAAGATAGACGTAGTGCAACATGTGGACGCTTCAGGTAACTAGTCACATTCCCATTATAGCAGTGAGCAAAGCCTTTGGTGGTGCTAGGCAAGCTATTCATACTTCTCACGCTGAATATGAAAAGCAGCTACTAAACAAAGCAAGCTAAATAGAGAAATACAAAAAGCCGTTTACCCAAGGGTAAACGGCTTTTTTATACCAATGCAGCTGCGCAGCTAGCGCCAACTAACGCAAGTTTTTACACACCATAGTTGGCATCAATTAACTTCCCAATCACTACTTGAGAAGTGCGAGGTTGAGCACTTAGCCATTGCTCAACAGCCTGTCGGTCTTCCTCAGTTGCAGAACCATAGCGTTGCTGAGAAGCTACAAACGCAGCGAATTCCTTAGCTGAACCACCACCGCCAATAATAAGCCCGCGCGCTTCAACCACATCGACAAGCTCATCTAAGAACAGATCAAAACCAGCTTCTGTTTCATCTAAATCACAAGCGCATATAAATCCAAATACTGCGAATTCTTCAAGATATAGCTTCTTGCGTAATCTGCGACTTGTTGTTTTAGTCATGGTGTTCTTTATAGCGGGATTTTTCTATTTTTTCTCTGCTTATTCAGGATTCGATGCATCCTAAATGCATTACCTACCTCACTCATTGTCTGGCTTGAAACTATTTTGTTTCTAAACTGAATGCGAGAAGACACTCCTTCAAGTGAAAAGAACCAAAAAAGACCCATCAACGGGCTGATAAATTGCTCACTATTCACTGTTCTTGGAGTTGGGTGCACATCTCCAAATTCCCCTTTCATTGAAGCCGAAATAGAATTTGTAACGATGCTCATATGTCCCGGATGCTTTACATTTAAATAATCTACCAGCTCGATATATTCCTTGCCCTCCTTCATATCTTTGGTGATAGAAACACTGCCAAAATATGAGTCATTTTTAATCAATGTAGAAATATTCTCTAAACACGAATGATGATTAAGATTATGAAATTGCTCGACACCAAAACCTGTGGCTACAAGAAAGCTTTTTTCTACTGTAGACTGTGATGCAGCAACTATCGAACAAGCATCTTCCACCATTGTGGCAACACCAGACTCATCACCAAACATCAAACCATCCGTGCCACCATCAACCAAAACTAAACAATCAACACCATGCTTATCAATAATCTTTTGGTAAGCATGACTTAACGGAGCCACGCCTAGTTCGTCAGAAAAGCCATAAATTATTGGGTCTTCACCTTTTGATCGTAACCATTTAGCCAAATGTTTTTCAGGAAAGTAATCAAGGTCTTTTGATTCTGGTTTAATAAGGTATGTTCCACGGCATAAAGGTTCACAGTCGGATAACGCTAACTCAGTGAAAGAGAGGTTAGCCAGTATCACTTCTTTGCCGAGTTTTCGTAAATAAGAATAAATGGGTATACCACTTACAATATCAAAGCCACCGCCTACTCCAGCAAGTAAAACAACTTTCGATCCAGATATTGAATCAAAGAATGGAATTTGCATATTACATTTGACCTCAGGGTACGTATTAGAAAAATTGCGATGAATGAACTTAGCACTTAATTTAAAGCTAGCTTTAGGCTTCTTATAACGACTTATTTTTAAATAAATTTTATCTTCGCGACTATTATGCGGCACTTTCCGCAAACCAGTACGAATGACTACAGCTTTTTGTCCTGTAAAACTCTAAATTTTTGACCGCTGACTTTTACCACAAAACTCTCCGAGTGATTAGACCGCTAACAACTTATTAAGAGGGAAGTTTCCCACTAATTGTAACAAAGCCAGACTAGCATCTTTTATACTATCTATCAGTAATCTAAAACAACAAATTGACAAAAAAGTCAGCATGAATAAATACCAACCCTTGTAAAAAGTAGGGGCAGTGGTAAGCCGGCCAAACTCACGTTATTTTTGCGCGATGCTCTACTCAAATAGTTGCGATACGCTTTGGCAAAAATTTCTACTGGTAGCAGCTAGCAAGCTGTTGGTTTCTTGCCCACTCAAGAGTTAACCGGTTCAGGTTAATGTCTCAACTCTCCTCTACTCTACTCTACTCTCCTGCCTTATCTTACTTGTATTACAACTAGGTCTAACTTCATCTCAGGGAGAGAACAAAACCACTGGACAACGCCAGAACAGACTTAGCTTAAGTTTCAACAACTTATTTATATGTATTATTAAAATATTTTAATACGATCACTTTTTATTGATAACTATTGAGTAATATGTCGCCTATTGCTTTGCCCACTTACCATTAACACAGTGAAAAGGAGATCCCATGTACTTTAAGAAGTACCTGCCAGTTGTTCTTGGCTTAATAGTTGTTGGATGTAATAGCAGTAGCGACTCCCCTGCCACCCCGCTAGACCCTACAGAACCTGCAGACCCACCGGTAATTGTTGATCCGCCCGTTGATCCAGAACCAAGCCCCAACGAACCTAGCTTTGGTTTGCCGGAAGGGGTGTTAACAGTTCCGAGTATAAGTTGTGACGAGGTATTTAGCTCTACCTCGGCTTTAGCCGATGCGGTGTCTAAAGAGATGGCAGCCGGAACAACCCTGTGTTTGGCAGATGGTGAGTTTAGCGGCGACCTACAAATTAGCTTTGGCGGTGCTGGCACCGCAGAACAACCGATTAAAATTGCTGCCCAAAACCCCGGCAAGGCAATACTAAAAGGCGGCGAAGTGGCCATTAACATGGGCGGTACTTATACCCAGTTACAAGGCATAGTATTTGAAGAAGTACGCTATGGCAGCAACCTTATTGCTACCCGCTTTGGCACTAACGACCTTTGCCACAACTGCCGTATTAGTGAAATAGCGATTATTGATGCCAAGGCCGAGGATGACTACGGCATACTGTTACACATTTACGGTAAAAACGTTTGGCTAGACCACAGCATTGTGAGTGGTAAAACCGTTAAAAACCCGATGATTTCTTTTAACCGCTGGGTAGACGATAGTTGGGATGAGGCCACTAAACTGGCAGAGCTAGCCCAAGGCATTGTGGTGTATAACAACTACATTGCCAACCGTACCCCAGCCGATAACAAAATGTATGCTGGTAGTAGCGATAACGACTACGAGGCCATTCGCACCGGTTTAAGCTTTACCCATCATTATCCTGGTAATTCGTTTATTGTGCGCAACGTGTTTGAGCGTATTCAAGGTGAGGCCGAAGTTATCTCTAACAAGGGCTCTAACAATGTGATTGCTTATAACACTATTCGCAATAGTTATGGCTCGCTCACTAACCGCCACGGCAACAGTAACGCCATTGAACACAACTTTATTATTGGTGAAGACTACCCGCTTGCTGGCGGCATTCGCATTGCCGACGACGGCCACTCAGTAGTAAATAATTACATTGAGGGCGCACGTTACCAAAATACCAGCCACCACGGCGGCATTGTGCTGTTGGGTTACGACGGCGCGGGCGATGGTGATAACGGCTACCAACAAGTCGAAAACGTACATGTTGCCAATAACACCATTGTAGACAGCGTAAATAGCTTAAACATTGATGGTGGCAGCAAGCCCCAGCAGCCTAAACAGGTTTACCTGGCAAACAACTTAGTTGATATGGCAATTGGCCCAGTGATTACCCAAGCCGAACGCGGCATGCTGCCCGATTCAACCGTGGTGGGTAATATATTTCATGGTCAGGCGTTTTCTGATGATGATGCAGTGCCATTAGGCACTGGCGGTATCGAGTTTGTAAGCGCTAACTTGAGCAAAGGGGATGATTCGCTGTATCGCCCCACTGATAGCTCGCCCGATTTAATGGCTGTGAGTGACTACAGTAAAGGGGATTTTGCTGATGTAAGCCTAGATATGGATGGGCAAACCCGAAGCGCAACCACCACTGTGGGTGCAGACCAGCCATTAAGCTCAACCGTTAATTTACGACCACTCAGCTTTGCTGATGTAGGCCCCAGCAGCTACCAACTTAGCAAACCTAAAGCCACTATGTTAGAAGCGGATATTGCTAACCCTGCCTTTGATGATGGCTTAACGGGCTGGACAAATAGTGGTGCGCAACAGGCCGAAGAGAGCGCTTCCTTCTCTCGTAAATCCAGCGCCAAAGTTTCTGCCAACAGCAGCCTTAGCCAAAGCATTACATTAAGCGCCAACACGCCTTACGTATTGTCGGCCTTTGTAAAAGGCAGTTATCAATTGGCATTGGGAAACCTCGCTAGCAAGTCTGGCGTAGTGACTGGTGACAAATACCAGTGGGTAAGCACCGAGTTTAATTCGGGCAGCAATACCGAAGCTACGCTGAGCTTAAGCTTGCCCGATACGGTAACCACTAGCACCGAACTTGAGGATGGTAACTTGGGTGAATTTAGGAGCAATAGCGGCTCAAGCGATGCCTGGGTTCAGCATGAAGATAGCAGCGGCGGCTTAGGTGATGTTGGTAGTTCTGGCGATACAGCCTTTAGTGATAGCGGCTCCGCCAGCAGTGGATCGGCTCGCATTCGCTTTAAAAGCTCGGAATCTAACCACGACTTTACGGCGACTCCGGGCTTGTCTCAAACCGTTGCTAATATCCCACTAAACACCGATTTGCAGCTATCTATGTACTATTGTGATAACAAAGGTGATAACTCCTTAAGCACTTTACATTACGGCGTAAAAGACAGTACTGGCGCTATTATTGCGCAAGCTTTCGCCCACGTTAAAGATTTGGATGATGCACCACAAGGTGATATTAAAAGCTGCTTTAAACAAGTGAGTTTAGGCTTTGATTCAGCCAACAACAGCAGCATAGAAGTGTTCGCATTTATGCAAATAGATACCGCCAGCTACACAGATGCGCAGATCTACGCCCATGAACAATTTACAGATGACGAGGTAGAAGTTCGTATCGACGAATTTGCACTTACTTATGCCGCTGCACCGAGTGGCGAGAGTGAAGCATTTTTTGATGATATTCGCCTAATGAGCAGAGAGGATTAACAAGCAAAAAAAGAGCAGTAGTTAACTACTGCTCTTTTCTCTTAGGGTCATTTATTGGCAAGTATAACCAGAAACCACATTACCGTTTTTGTCGTAAAACTGAGGCGCATTACCTGTGCCGTTAAACGAGCTTTGATTGTAACGAATATTACTGTTAGTACCGCGTGCTGTGCTGGTACTTAAACCACAAGGCACGTTGTAAAAAGACGCCGTTACTTGGTAAGGGTTGCGCGTTGTAAACTGAGAAGCATCGTTGTTTTCAACCACCAAGTTAGAGAAACCAAAAGCTAAAATAGTGTTCTCACCCGTTCCTTTAAAGATGTTTCTTACCAGCGTTATATCACTACTTGCTTGAGCATGGTTAAGCGGTGCGTGGTGATCCTGAAAGGACAATACGTTAATCCCCGTTGCAAAGTTACCACTCGCACCTACGGTAATAGTGTTGCTATCTACCACAATGTCACGGCTATTGTGTTCAACATTAATGCCAGCAGTAAAGTTGTTTTCGATGTCGTCGGAAGAGTTAATGTCATCTTCAGTGGTACTAACGGTATTACCTGCAACGGTGATGTTTGCCACAGTTGCCAACGCGATACCAAACTCGTTAGCCCCTTCAACGGTGTTTGAGTTAACCTGTGAACCATTGGCAAATACCACCGGCTTATCACTAAACTGGGCACGGGCTGCAGCGTCAAAAAACGGAATATTAGTGAAGCTTGGTGGCACATATACGCCATCGTTACCGGCATCTACCGAAATCCCCAAACGAACCCGGTTACCACGAATTCGGTTATTAGAAATATTTAAAGTGCCACCATTAAGTACCACATTATTGGCACTTACATTCCACACGTTGTAAACACGGCCTACGTCGCGCAATAGCTCTACACTGCGGTTTACTTTGATAAAGTCATTATTGGTGATAGTAAAATTACGCGGAATTAGGCCTGAAGATGCAATTCCAACGGCGGTATTTTCGAAGGTATTGTTGTCGATAGTGATATTAGCGATTTGATTGTAAGCGTCTTCGTAAGGGATGTTGATTAAACGGGCATTGGAGTGATCGTTGCCGGCTTCACTAGCCACTTGTGTATTGGTATTTTGGCCTAGTTGATCAATCAGCAACAAGTTGCGGATCGTTACATTTGAACTTTGAATATTAAACAAGGGTTGGAAACCGTCGTTTGAGGTGCGGATTACTCGGCTGGTACGAAACCCAGCAGCACCTTGAATAGTTACCGGCGTTTGAATATCGATTTGCTGATCGGTAAAAATGCTTCCTTGGATGGTGATTACATCTACGCTAGAGCCATTGTTTGCCGCATCTTGTAAGCGTGCACTTAGCTGTGCTGCATTACTGGCGGTAAAGTTGGCCGCGTGAACACTGCTTGCCATAGCAACGCTTGCAAGTACCGCAAGTGTGGCAGGCTTTAACAAAGCAACAAATTTTGATGAAGCTTTCCTTGAAGTGTGGTGGCACGTAAACATGAATTACATCTCCTTTGGTTAAATTCGAAGCAACGCTAACACCACACATCAACAAATAAAACACAATTGGATTACCAATTTGATCTTTTGTTAACCTATCTGCATATATTTTTATTTGTCTGTTGTATTTATAAATTTGAGAAGCCTATCACTATATAAATCTAGAATAGAGATATAGGGAAGGCACTAGCAGTAGGATAAACCTAGAGACCATCACTAGGCGATTGATAATACTTTAGGTTTTATCGAGGCAACGCAAAAAACCTAAGCAATAGCTCAAGTAAAAGACATGAAATCGCACTTTATTTGTGGACTTATTAGCTCAGAAACAGAGCTCTAAAATGGTTAACCAAAACTTAACGTTGGCAACTTTTGTTTTGATACATCAACTGATCAGCTTGCTCTAAGGCGCTGTCGATAGACTTAAATTGCTTAAAATCTACCTCGAGTAGCCCATAGCTAAAACACAAGGGGTAAGCTAATTGATGTTGCTTAGCGGCGGCAGCTAACTCTTTTGCAAAGCGCTGCAGTATGTCGGTAGCATCGGCGACATTAGTGTCGGTAAACAACACCACAAACTCATCTCCGCCCATGCGAGCAAATAAATCAGATTCTCTAAAAGTACTGCGCATTTGTTCGGCAAACAGCTGCAGGGCTTTGTCACCTTCGGCATGACCGTGTTCGTCGTTAATCGGCTTAAACTGGTCTAAATCCATGTAGGCAATGGCCAAGGAGATATTCTGCCTATGGCACATGGCGTAGGAATAGTTTGCCAGCTTCATAAAACCACGACGGTTAGAAATGCCAGTAAGCTCGTCGGTACTGGCCAACTGCAAGGCTGCTAGCTCTTGCTCTACCATTACCGCTAAATCATCAAGCGCGATTAAATCATCTTGGCTAAGGCTTTTTGGCTTAGTATCGATAATGCACAAAGTACCTATCTTTTCACCCTCTGGGGTAACGAGTGGGTGGCCTGCATAAAAGCGAATATGTGGGTAACCAGTGACCAATGGGTTGTCGGCAAAACGAGGGTCATTAAGGGCATCTTCAATTTGAAAGGTGTCGTCACCTAGTATGGCGTGACCGCAAAAAGAGATGTCGCGAGGGGTTTCGCTGGCATCTACACCAAAACAGGATTTAAACCACTGACGATTCTCATCCACCAAACTCACCAAGGCAATGGGTACATCAAATAGCCGTTTGGCCATTCGAGTGATGCGATCAAAGCGCTCTTCTGGCTGAGTATCCAGAATATCGAGATCTTTTAGTGCTTTAAGGCGACTTGCCTCGCCAATAGGTGTACTTGGTGCTTGCATAGATAACTTATAGTGGGGCTACAAACTTAACTATAGTTCGAAAAATCAACACTCTAGAAACTTTGTCGCCGTTAACAATCATTCAAATTTAGTATCTACGGCAACTCTGGAAATGGCAAGTTGATTAATAACAAATATATTTTTATTCGATAACAAAAGTATAAGGAAAGGCGCGTTAACATCGCCTCCCCGTTGCTAACAAGCTGCGAGAACCTGTGCTTAACTCACCTTTGAGCTAGAAGCTAAAAAGCTTGCGATGTGCTGGTTAACTTGCTCGCTGTATTCATACTGCAAAGCATGGCCTGCACCCTCAATAGTTTGTAACTGACAATGCTCGCCTAAGGCTTTTTGAACTCCCTGCGCTTGGCTATAGGGCAATATTTTGTCGGCACTGCCCCACAATACTAGGCTGGGAATATTAAGCTTTGCCACCGCCAAATAAGCATCTAGCATTGGCTCTTGCATTAAAGCTCTTACCGTTGCCAGCATTGCTTTTCGATAACCCTTGTAGCGAAGTTGCGGCTCAAACTGTGCCACCCAATCTAGAGCAAGCTCAGGGGCAGATAAATCCTCTAGCTGGCGCTTTGGCAAACTAGGGATCACAAAGCTGTAGGCAAAGTACTCGCCAATAATGGGTACAGGCAGCGGCGCAATTTTAGGGGTGCTACTTAACGGAGCCAGCAAGATAAGCCCGGCGACCCGTTCTGGATAGGTTTCGGCAAAGCGAACACTAATGGCCCCACCCATGGATAAGCCAGCCAGATACACCGGCTCATCAATTTGCTGGTCATCTAACAGCTCTTTTATTTGTTCTACAAACAGCTGTCTGGTGTAAGCAACATTGGGCCTTGCAGAATACCCGCGCCCATAAAGATCGAGGCTAATCACTTGGTAACCTTGGGCGAGTAAGCTATTTACGTTTCGTTCCCACACATAAGAAAACGCCGAGAAGCCATGAATTAACACAACAGTAGGCGCAGTGCTTTGTCCATCGCGATGAAAGTGAACCAAACCATGGCTAAGTTGAACATGTTGTCCGGGGAGATCGTCGGTATCAATATCGGCAATCTCAAAGGCTTCTTGATTGCGATAAAACGGTAAGGCAAGGGCTGCCAATAGCAGTAAAAATAACAAAAACTCTATTAAATATAGCATCGTCATTCCTCCACTTAAGGGGTAGTTCAACTATACAATAAAGCGCGCTAAAAAGGAGTTAGTATTGTCGAATGTTTGACCGACGTAACCTTCAATCAATACCAACTCATTATTAATGGGATGAAAGCAAATTCATCTAAGGTTTAGTAGCGATTTACGCCTACCAAGGTACCTCGATACCCATTTCTTTTATTAAACGATCGACTTCTTTCCAAGCCGCTTTTTTCTGCGTCATGTCTAGCTCTTCGCCAATCAAGAAGTCGCGATCGCCAGGTGCATTACCGTGGCCCAGTAGCGCAGCAATCGACATCCACACATAGGCTTGCTCTGGATCTTCATCCATGTTTTCGCCTTCGAAGTAATACAAACCTAATAGGTAAGCAGCTTCTTTGTGTTTGTTTAATGCAGCTTGGTTGTACCAAAACTCAGCTTGACCAAAGTCTTGCTCGGTGCCCACGCCATTCCAAAAGTTTTCGGCTAATAGAAATTGCGCTTCTGCATCTTGCTGTTTAGCGGCAACCATTAGCCACTCAACTGCTAGCTCAGGCTTCGCGCCTTGGCTAGTTAAACCGTCTTGGTATAACACTGCAGCTTGCGTCATGGCAGCTACATTGCCTGCTTTGGCAGCTTTTAAGTATTCTGCCAAGGCGGCATCGTAGTTTTGCTCTACGCTGTCACCGTGGTGTAGTTGCTGAGCACGAGTAAACTCTTGCTCACCACACACGCCATCACATACGATTGCTGGCGCTTCGATACCATTGGTATTTGTTTCACCAGTACTGCTACAACCCACGATAAACGCGGCTGCAATACAACTTGCTAAACAATAAACTGTTTTTTTCATTATTATTCCTTTGTTGACCACTGCCTAATGACCAAAGAAGGCAGCGGCAGCAACGCTACCACACAATGGCTCGAAGAAAATAGTGAATAATTATTTTGTTGCGATTAATCAATTGCAGGAGAAATACAGAAAAAAGTGCTATTGCGATCCCAAAGTTGCTGCTAATAGCCTTAGCAGCAACTGAATTAGTGAATAAACAAGCTTATTTGATGCAGTTATCGAAGAAGGTAACGGTGGCAGGCCAATCAGAAAACACGCCTACTAACGCAAGGTCTTTCTTAAGCACATTAAGCACTTCAAACTCGTGCATGTCGGTGTACTTGCGCTCAATGGTCCAGGTGATCAAATCTAAGCCAGCGTCTTTTAATTGCATGGCATAGTCGGTAGCCACTACTGCTCCGTTTTGCTCTTCCACAAGAGCGGTGTATATCGGAGCAACAATGTTGATGTTTTTAGCGGCAATTTCGGTAGGGCTAGGCACGCCATCAAGCAAGTAGATAAGGTAAACCGCTTGCTCGCCAAGCTCAGGCGTATTCGCAACCCAATACTCTACATCGTCAATTGAGAAAGATTGCGCATAAACATCGCTAGGCTCAATACCCGCTTCAATGTATTCATCAATCATCTTTTGGGCAAATTCTTGTTGGGTAATGCCTGCGGCTGCTAAATCTTGAGCTGCTGGTGTTTTAAGCTCTGGCGTCATCTTTACGCCTAGCTCTTTAAACAAGGCGATGCTTTCTTTATGCGACATTAAAGTGCCCGATGTTGCATAAAGGTCAGTACGAAAACTTGGCGTTGCATCCATGTATTCTTCAACGGTTGTGGCTTGTTTATTTGCCGCGTCCATTTTACCGGTTAATGATTTGTACTCCGCTAAGGTGAAATCTGAAGTACGACATTCGGCCGTCGCTTCTACACCATTGGCAGTGTCTGCCGGAGTGAATGGAACAGAGCACTTGGCGGCTAGCTCTGGCACTGCCAATACGTTGGTTGTGGTGTGTAAATCTGCATGTGAGTGGCGGCAAACTAATTCGCCATCTTTAGTGAAAGCAACATCACACTCCAGTACACCTGCACCCATGCGAGCTGCGGCTAAGTAACTCTCTTTAGTATGCTCTGGAAACATTAATGGCGCGCCACGGTGGCCAATAGAAAAGTCGCTAACACTGTAGGTACTCATGTCATCTACACAGGCCTGCAGGCTGGTTTTTAACTCGCCATCGGCCAGTTGATCAACCAAGAATGCAGGGCGTGGCCCTAACTGTACTTTTGAGATAGCACCAGCGTTGGCTGCTTGAATAGGATTGTCGTCGTCGCTACAGGCGCTTAAGAGTACAAGTGGGCAGAGCAATAGCCCTAAGTGAGAGAATTTCATTGGTTAACATCCTTTTTGTTAGTGAATAACATCGATTTAAGAGCTAACCAGTAAAGATTTCTCGGGTGACATTGTGATGAAAAATTGATGTTAGATTTATGTCACAAAGATGAACGATTGGTAAAAGCAACAAAGCCAGCGGTAACTCCGCTGGCTTTGTTAATTTTAGTCAATTGTAATTGCTATCGGTAGTCGGGAATGGCTCGATTCCAAGTCACTAGCTTTTTATCATTGGCTTTATTGCGCCAATAACTGGCTAAGCGCGGATTAGGCTCGGTGGCCAAACCAACTTTATAGTAGTAAGCCAAGGTGCTGGCTGCTGGTTTAGAGCCTTTATCGGCAGCTAAGCTAAACAATTCAAAGGCTTTGTTGTAGTTTTGCTCAACCCCACGGCCGTAATGGTACATACGAGCCAATGCCCAAATAGCTTGTGGGTTACCCTGCTCAATGGCTTGCTCAAATAAAAGCTGGGCTTTTTCGAAATCTCGCTCACCACTCACTCCGTGGTAATAAAGCAAACCTAGTTCACGGCTAGCTGCTGGGTGCATCTCTTGGCTGGCTACTTGGTAATAGGCTAAAGCCTTATTTAAATCGGCGGCCTCAAATACTCCACTTGCAGTGGCTTTACCTAACCAGTAAGCCGACTCTGGCCTGCCTTGCTCGGCTAACTGTTGGTGTAAGTTATAACATCCCTGCTGTTTTTTAAGCTGGGTGCACCAAGCACTTAAACGCTGATCTTCATTAGTAGTACTTGATTTAGCATAGGCCAAAAAGCTACTACTTAAGGCTAGTCCTGCTACACACCAAATAAGCAATTTTTTCATGATGTTCATCCTTGGCTTGTTACGACAACTCTGAAGTGACAACTTAATCACTTGTGATCTACGTCGCACTTTGTGTGCCAAATATAAAAGTCATATATTTCAAAGCAATGACAGGATGTAACTTCTTAATCAAACCAAAATAAAGCAATAATCACCAATATGAGTCACCAAATTGGTAATTATGAAAAACAATAATAGTAAAAATGGATTAGCTAATTAGCTTTTGCCGTTTTACGCCATTGCAAGGGAGTTTGCTTAAACCACTTTTTAAAGCTTCGAATAAAAATAGCCGGCTCTTGAAAACCCAACTGCAAAGAAATGTCGGCAATCGACAGCTGACTATCTAGCAGATAATCAACAGCCATGGTTTTTCTGGCTCCCTCTAACAAGTTTGAGTATGAGGTTCCTTTTGCCTTCAAACGCTTTTGCAATACACGAACATGAACCCCAAATAAAGCAGCTACATGCTCGATGCTAGTATTACCGTCGTAAATTAAGGCGGGCAAAATTTGATAAATAAGATCGTCAATATTCTCTAAGCGCTGCAAAGTCTCGCTACTTTGTTTTCGCAAAGCCTCTGCAGGAAATACTTGAGCACCAGTAACATGTGCCCAACGTTGTTCAAATACCAAGGCGTTATTCGGCTTATCGCAAAGTACTGGGCAGCCTATTAGTTGCGAGAGCTCTTTGGTGCAAGCAAAGGAATGGTCTAACCATACTTCCGTAGCTTGCCATTGCTCACCAAATAAGGTTTTAAAGGTGCCGAACAAATTAGTGACCATTGCCCGATGCATAGAGTCGCAATTAAGTTGGTCTGCAAAACGCAGGCTAAACTCGGCCCTAAGCAGCTCCCCGTGTTTCACCAACTCCAACTCGGTGCCACTAGACTGGGCATTTAAAAAGGCCTTAAGCATGTGAATCATCGCTTCTAAATTGGGCATGCTTTGCACTGCAATTGCCAACACCCCTTGTTTACGCAATGGCATCCCTAGGCCGCACAAGGCACTAGCCATGGGCTTTTCACTGTATTGATCGGCAACATCCAGTAACTTGGCCATCTTCACTTGGCTGATAAGCCCGCTTTCTGCATACAATTGACTGGGTGAAATACCTGCTGCGGCCAATACTCGGTGCTTGTCTAGACCTTGCTGCACTAATAGCTCTACCACGGTTTTTAGCGCGGGTAGCTGAAACTGATATTCCTGCACTGCTCACTTCCTTATGTGGCTACTTATCATGATTGTGGCTATTGTTCGCAAAATGTCAATTTAATCCCAAAGCTTGGTTAAAATAGCACCAAGTTGAAAGGCCGAGCAGTATTTCAGATTGTTAATTTTTGGCTGTCCATACACAGCGCATACTTAGGAACAATAATGACTAAATCTCTTAAAGCTATTTTCGCTATCGCACTGTTAAACATGACTATTAGCATGCCTGCATTCAGTAAAAGTGCAGCCGAAGAACGTGCCGAATCAGACCAAATGGTTCAAGAAAGCTTGGTCGACTTTAAAAAAGAAAACAGCGATATCGCCGGTAAAATAAACAACGCTGTGGGTTACGCTGTATTTAGCAACGCTGGCATCAACCTATTTGTTATTTCTGCAGGCGGCGGCCATGGTGTTGCCATAGATAATGCTTCTGGCAAGCGCACTTACATGAACATGGGTGAAGCGGGCGTAGGTTTTGGCGCAGGCGTTAAAGATTTTAGAGCCTTAATGGTGTTTAATACTCGCGAGTCTTACGACAAGTTTGTTGAGTCTGGCTGGTTATTTGGCGCTCAAGCTGATGCCTCTGCTAAAGCGGGTGACAAAGGTGGCTCGGCTGAAGGTGAAGGTGCTATTGGTGACGTAGACATCTACCAAATGACTGAAGCAGGTTTATCGCTAGAAGCTACCGTAAAAGGTACTAAGTTTTGGAAAGATAAAGACTTAAACCAAAGCTAGACTTAAACAAGTAACAAGAATAACAAAAAAGCTTGGCGCAATTGGCCAAGCTTTTTGCGTTCTACGGTGTTATACCAATCACACTAAGTAAGTGATCAGAAATAGCGCAGGAAAAACACTCGAGAATAAGGCGGAATTTTTCGATAAGTAGTTATTCTACAATCAAAAATTCTAACGCAGTTATCGAGTGTTTTAACCAGATAGAATGAACAGCTATTTAGTACGATTGGTATTAAATCCCCGTACTCATGGTGTACTCAGGCAGACCGGTATGTGGGTCTATTTGCTCTTTCACTAAACTAAAACCCTGTGACAAATAGAACTGATAGCTAGCAGTGTTCTGTTTGTAGACCGACAAAGTTAATACACTACGCTGCTGTTTAGCATGGGCAATTAACTGCTTACCAACGCCCAGCCCTTGCGAATTTGGCTCAACAAAAATGGCAGCGATATGCTTGTCATCCAGCGAATAAAACCCCACTACTTTACCTTCTTGCTGAAACACATAGGTTTCGGCATTCGGTAAATACTGAGTGCGCATTTTGTCTACTTGCGAATGCCAAAAGCTAGGGGCTACAAAGTCGTGCGCTTTTATCGAAGCGGCCAGCCATATAGCTAATACTGTTTCAGTATCACCAGATTGATAAGCTCGGATCATTGTGAATACACGTTTAGTAACAAGTTAAACAATGATACCGCAATCACCCAGAGAAAGGGCATGTCAGCAAAGTGATAGTTTGATGAAGATTAAGCTAAGTACGAATAATTTGAATCGAGCTAAAGTATATTGAGAGTCGAATGAACAATAAGGCATAAATCTAATGCCCCTCCCGCTCCATTTTCTCTACAAAGTCATCAAGCTCTTTACCGGGGCTGTGGCTAAATACCCGTTCTTGGTGATGCAGTTCGCTAATGCGATCCACTCGAAAGCTGCGAAAATCCTCTCGTAGCTCGCACCATGCTAGTAGTGTCCATGTGCCTCGCCAGAAGTAAATGGCTAAGGGACGAATTTCTCGTTTGGTGCAATCGGCCTTGGCATCTTGATAACAGATTTCTAGGAATTCTCGCTGCTGAGAGGCAACACGCAGTGGGTCTAAATATTTGAATTGGTCACTGTCGATATAAAAATCGGGAGCAAACATTAAAGATTGGTAGGCTTGCAGGCGCTGTGGCAATACCGCTTCTACTTTTATCATTGCTTGTTTGGCAGCAGAAGACAGCTCTTTACCTGCCCAGGTTTGTACCATGCGCATGCCAATTTGAATGGCTTCTAGCTCTACTTCATTAAACATTAGTGGCGGTACACTAACTTCTTGGCGAAGCAAATAGCCCACGCCGGCCTCCCCTTCAATAGGAATGCCGCTTAAACACAGATCTTGAACGTCGCGATAAATAGTGCGAGTAGACACCTCTAAACGCTCGGCTAACTCTTGGGCAGTGGTGAGTCGCCGCATACGCAGAATTTGTACAATCTGAAAAAGTCTGTCTGCCCGTCTCATAAACCATCCCTGCCTAAGTGCAGAGCAAACACTAGCCCAGCTTGAAAGGCTGAGCTAGCTAAATTTGCTTGCATAACTACTTCGATATTACTGGAACTTAGACCACAGACCTATTTTGTTACCCTCGCTGTCAACAATTAGCGAGAAATAACCATGCTCACCGTCTTTAATGCCAGTGACAGGCATTAAGATTTGCACGCCTGATTGAGTAATTTTATCCACCAAAGGGCTCAACTTTTCGCTTAAGTGCAGATAAATAGTGCAGCCGTCCATGCTTGGCTTCATCATTTCATGCTGACATAAACCAAAGCTGGCAGCCTCTGGATCTTCGGTTTCTAAAATGGCCATATCCATATCGCCCATATTCTCGCGGCGAAAGGTTAGATCAAAGTGCTCGGTGTAAAACGCCAATGCGCGGTCCATATTGGCTACGGCGATTTCGGCCCATACTAAGGGTGCTACTGCTAACATAACTATCTCCTTGCTGTTACCGGTTAGCCCCCATGGCCAGCCAGTGAGTTAACTATAATCCCCTGCTACTGACACCTACCTGTCAGTAGGGTTTCAGTAGTTGAAATTAATTTACTCAAATAAAGCTTGCTCTAGTTCCAAGAGTTTACAAGTAGTGGCGCATCCTTAGCACCAAGCTATTGAATATGATTAGCTTATTTGCAAAAATTCTGGCGACAAATTTATCACTATAAACACAAGGAAATGTGAGTGGCTAAATATGAACTAGTGAGTTTAGGCGCTCAAAATGGCAATAACCGCGACAACCATGTGGTAACGAATCTTTGTAAAGCCTTAGAGATCACCCCTGCAGCTGCTCAAAAATACTTAGTTGAAGGCCATGTTCTAAAAGAAGGCCTGTCCTTAAGTTTGGCTAAAAGCCTTGCCGAAGTATTTGGCGAACATGGCCTGCGCGTTGAACTTAGAGAAATGGCAGTGCTTGAAGTAAATTCTGCAGCCCCCGCTAGCTCACATGCCAAGGCTCAACAAAATAGCTCACCCAAGTTAAAAGCCGATTTCACTAAGCTACTCAGTGGAGAATTCCCACGCTCTAGTGTCAGCCGAGAGTACCGAATAGGCATGATATACACGCTGCTAATTAGCTTAATTGCGCCGCTTATTTACTCCCTGATGTTAGTGAGCTTAATCAGTTTTTCAGTATTTTATTTCTCGGTGCTAGTTGAAAACATCGGTGATTTCTCTGGTGGCGTTGTTAAGCAGTTACTCCTCATTGTTCCTTATTTTATTGTTGCTGTGCTATTTGTGTTTTTACTAAAACCCCTCTTTGCCAGCTACCAACAGCCTCAGCTATATCGCCTGCAGAAAAAAAGAGCACCGGCATTATTCAACCTAGTTTATGTAATGTGCGACAAACTAGAGGTTCCTCGCCCAACAGAAATTTGCCTAGATACAGAAGTAAACGCCTCTGCCGGAGGCCTAGACGGTTTGCTTAGCCTGCGTAAAGGCGAGTTGCGCCTAACTATTGGCATGCCCTTATTAACCGGCATGAATATGCGCCAGCTAAGTGGCATTTTAGCCCACGAGTTTGGCCACTTTGCCCAAGCTCAGGCCATGCAAACCCGCTACATTGTGCAAACCATTAACCACTGGTTTTATAGCCGAGCCTACGAGGCCGATGAATGGGATTTACGCCTACAAAACTGGGCTAAACAAGAACACCTGCCCTTTGTAATGAACATTGCGATTATTGCGGCTCAGCTTTCAATTGGCCTCACGCGATTGATATTTAAAGGCTTGTTTAAACTCAATTTTAGGCTCACTCAATATATGTCTCGAGCAATGGAGTTTGATGCCGACAGCTACGAAAGCCGCTTTGTGGGCAGTGAGCAGTTTGAGAACACCGCCATCGAACTACGTAAACTGGCTTTAGCCGCGCAAAAAGTAACTGACATCAATAAACTGGCATGGAATGACAACAAACTACTGGCGAATATACCGCTAGCGGTGGCTAATTTAGCCAAGCAAACCAGTAAAGCGCAAATGAGTAAAATAGAACAGCAAATGCAGCGCAGTGACAGCTCCACCTGGGATAGTCACCCAGCGGATAAAGACCGCATTGCCTTTGTTACCTCGCGAGGCGACCAAGGTATTTTTAAGTCTGAATTAGCTGCTGCCACGCTAATTGGTGACATTGACACCTTAAGTGAGTCGGTAAGTGCTTTTTTCTATACGCTGCAAGGCATTAAGCAGCCAAGTAAATTTATGGTGAGTAACGACAGCTTAATTGAGAATGAACAGCAAAAACAACAAACTGCCGAGTACCTAAAACAGTTTTTTGGTGAGATCTACAGCGGACGTTTTTTCCACCTTTCAAACCTAGTAGACAATAAGCCCAGTGGTTTAAGTGATTGCATTACGCAGATTAATGCTCAGCATAAACAGATTCAAGATCAAGAACAGCACTACTTTAAGCAACTAGACACCTTGCGCGTCGCTTCCTTGGTAAAGCTTTACTACGAAGCCAACCTAAACATAGAACCCGAAGATTTTGACTTGCCCGCCAACAATCGGGTTGATGTAGGTAATTTAATCACCGAATCTACGGCGGCAATAAAGCAACATCAAAACGAGTTTAAGCCTTTTGATAAGCTGCTACATCACCGTATTTTTCTGTGTCGCTCGTTAATGTCTAGCCAACAAACAGCCCGTTTAGATAGCCTGTTAAACGCCCTTCAAGGCATGGCTAAGTTAGAACCTATTATCAATAACCTAGAGCGCTTTCACTTTATTCTCGATACGCTGATAAACCTAGACGATGAGTGGCAAGCCAAGATTCATTCTCGGCTATTAGCGCAAACTAACTTATGTGCCTTAGAAACCAAGCGACTAGCCATTGAAGCCAAAAACATTAGCCTGCCAGATCCCAAATACCCTAACTTGGCTGAGTTTATCGAAGGCTGGAATGGCGGCGTACTGGACTTCTCACCTACCATTCAACCTTCGCAATATATGTTCATTTGTGAACAAAGTTATAAGGCTGCAAAGTACAAACACTATTGGTTATGTGCCGAACTAAGCCAGTTGTGTATGGAAGTTGAGAGCAGTATAGATACGCAAGCTCAGAGTGAACCCGCCGATGAGCCCGCCTTGGTATAGTCCAGTATTTCGCCTAGAACATATATTTCCACGACTTGCTGAGTAGCTAGCACTTACTCAGCAAATTAAGCTGCAAGTGAACAATTTTGTACAAAACCTTCTGCTAATTCTGCGCTATGATGACAGCATACTTAGGCCAGTAAGGAGGCAAGCCAATGGCAATAGAACAAGCACGTTATCAGCTTGCCGACGAGTTAGGCGGTATAGAAATACTGAATGCCCGTTACCAACACCAAAACTTTTCGCGCCATAGCCACGAAGGCTACACCATTGGCGTAATTGAAAGCGGCGCCCAACAATTTTACCGCACCGGCGGTAACCATATCGCTCCACAAGACAGTATTATTTTGGTGAATGCCGATGAAGTGCATACCGGATGCTCGGCCTCGGAAGGCGGCTGGTCTTATCAAGCCATGTACCCTACTCCTGACCAATTTGAACAACTAAGCCAAGAACTAGGCATTAAACAACAAGGCGCGCCTTACTTTGACCAAGCGGTGGTACAAGATGCTGTGGTAGCTAACTCACTGCGTGCGACCCTTGCTTTACTTGCTAGCTCTAATAACCGCTTACAACGAGAAAGCATGGTTTACGCAAGTTTGAGTTTATTAATGACTCGTCATGCTAAAACTGCGCCCAAGGCTAAGACACAAGCTGATGCAAGTAAGCAGCTAGGCTTAGTGAAACAGTTTTTGGATGAACAGCCGCAAGCTAATGTGTCGCTCAGCGAACTGGCTAATCTGGTTAATCTAAGCCCTTGTTATTTAGTAAAACAGTTTGTAAAACACTACGGTATTCCGCCACATGCTTACCAAATTCAAGCTAGATTACGCTTAGCCAAACAGCTACTGCGCCAAGGTAATAAGCAGTTGGATGTTGCCTTAGATTGTGGCTTTCATGATCAAAGCCATTTTAGCCGCCACTTTAAACGGGCTTTGGGTGTCTCGCCTGGCCGTTATGCTAAAGAGCTTGCTGCTTAAGCCTGCCATTTAACCCTCTCAAGGAAGACTGTGAACAGTATTAACACCATTAATCATGTGACTTGGTCGAGCAAACTGGCCGCCTTTGCGAAAGGCACGTTAGCGGTACTACCGCTTACTATTGCCGTGGTGCCTTGGGGCATATTAGCTGGCTCTTATGCCATGGAAGCGGGCCTTAGTCCTTTGCAAAGCCAAGCTATGTCGGCCATTTTATTTGCCGGCTCTGCCCAATTGGTGGCAACAGGCATGTTTAAGCTAGGTGCTGGTTTACTAAGCATGTTAGTCACTACTGTTCTGATCACCTCTCGCCACTTTTTGTACAGTATGGCGATGCGTCCAAAAATCAGCGGATTACCGCTTAAATGGCGACTACTACTGGGCTATTTACTTACCGATGAATTGTTTGCCATTGCTAATCAAAATAAGGCTGAACACTTTGATCGCTGGTATGCCTTAGGCGGAGGACTAAGCTTTTACCTTGGTTGGAACATTGCCTCGGCAGTAGGCATTGTAGCTGGTGCTAACATCGAAAACCTCGACAGCTGGGGCTTAGATTTTGCCATTGCAGCCACCTTCATCGCGATTGTGGTGCCTAACATAAAACATGGTTCGAGCTTGTTATGTGTACTAATCGCCTTGGTTAGCTCTGTAGCCTGCGAGTTATTTGCAGTGCCTGGTGGCCTGCTCATCTCAGCCTTACTGGCAATGGGTTTAGCCACCGCTTATGCCAAGTGGCGAGGAGGAGAACAATGATCTGGTTTACTATTTTCGCCATGGCCGCCATTGTATTTGCTAGCCGTTACTTGTTCTTAGAACCAAAGATTCCGCTGCGCTTAAACAAAACCACCTTGCAGTTTTTGAGCTACTCGGCGCCTGCGGTTCTCACTGCGATATTTGCTCCAATTGTTTTCATTCGCGATAAACAATTAGATCTATCCTTCGAGAATCCCTATCTGCTCGCCGCCCTGCTAGCCGCCCTGTTAGCCTACTTCACCCGCAACGCGCTGATTACTACAGTGGTGAGCATGGCAGTATTCTTCTTGATTCATTAATCTTCTAACCAAGCTAAGGCGCTTTGCTCATCTTCAAATACTTGCACTTCGCCAGCAATAAACCAATTGCCCACTTTAGAGGCCCACTCTAGCCATTGTTGATGGCCTAAAATAGCTACTTTCTCAAAGTCTTGGCCATGCTTTAAACCTAGCTTTAAGTCGTCCCACGCAGCTCTTAGCTCCCAGCCTTCTAATTCGCTAGCATCAAAAAACCCGCGAATTTGCGGGTGCTCAACCTCAGCTAAGGCTGATTCAATGATAGGTGTAATGGTTTGATAATCTTGATGAGTGAGTGTGCCGCAGGCTTTAAATGAAACCAATAAGCGGGTTTCTACTCGCTCAATGCCCACCGTAATGCCATGTCTGCGAATTGCCATACTGAGTTCCTTGTTAATTCAAACTTGCCCTACCAGTATGGTCGAGATTTGCTCACTCACAAGCTTAATTAAACACAATTCAATCTACCCTCATTTGGCGATTGTATTTAAGCTAGTTTGAATGCAAAATTCGCCTATGAAAGACTCAGAAATCATTACTCCCCTGCCTTCATTGATTCGCCGTATTGGTGGTGACAATGCCAAGCAAGCTAAACAATTAGCGTTAGAATCGGGTTGCCAACTAAAGCGAATTCGCCGTTCTAGAAACTGGCAATTGGTGGGAGAATTGGCAGACTTAAACGGCTTATTACAAGACTTAAAAAATCTAGAATCAGAGGACTTCAGGTATCTAACCACTAAGCTGGAACAAGGCTTAAGCCACTATCAAGATCTACTAGAACCTAAAGCACAACGCTTAAGCCGGATCTTAAAAGACAAACCAAATGCCACCTTAGCAGAGCTTATCGCCCTAACCGATTGCACCATGGCAGAAGCTCGCCAAGCGCGATTCGACGCAGAGATTTAATATGAAACAACAAAAAAGCCATAGCGTAATGCTATGGCTTAGTAACTAACAGGTATTTAGCTTATTGCTTGCTTAAGCTAAATTTATCGGCATTCCACTGCCAAGAGCCTTCCTCTCCCACTCCCATGATGCGAATAGTATGCTGCCCCTCACTCAAGGTAATACTGTCACTGATTGTATTGCTAGCAAATACATTCCATGAGCCAGTATTGCTGATGGCAGCACGAGCTTGCGACTGACCATCAACCAGTACTTCAATACCGGTATTGGCCATCGTTGTTGCTGCATCAATACTCATGGTGTAACTACCCGCTTGTTCAATGCTAACAACATAATCGGCGTAGTCACCAGCTTGGTTAAAGTTGATTGCAGAGCCACCATTAATCGAATAAACCTGAAAGCCATCGAAGATGCCACCAGTGCTAGCAAAGTTTTCTGCCTCAACATTAATAATCACCTCATCAGGGTTCGGTGTGGTATCAGGATTTCCGCTATCCGAATTTGGGGTAAATACCACTTTATCGGCATTCCATTGCCAAGCATTATCTGCCCCCACACTGATTAAGCGTAAGGCTTGCTCACCACCAGCAGTTACCACTAAGTTAGCGGTAATTAAATGGCTTTGGAAATTATCCCATCCACCTGTCGGACTAATACTGCTTACCGCAATAGATTCACCATTTAGTATTAGCTCTACTCCAGCATCATTCATAGGCGTAGCAACGTACATGCTTACGGTATAGCTACCGGCTGCAAGATTTACCGTATAATCGGCATAATCACCAGTTTGGTTAAAGTTAATGCCTTGCCCACCGGTAATATCATAAACTTCAAAACCACCATTGGCTCCGCCGGTAGCAACAAAGCTTTGAGCTTGTAGCGTTACAAGCGTTGGGTTGGTGCTGCCGTCACCTGGATCTGTACCGCCATCACCGGGGTCTGTACCGCCATCACCTGGATTGGTGCTGCCGTCACCTGGGTCTGTACCGCCGTCACCTGGGTCTGTGCCGCCGTCACCTGGGTCTGTACCGCCGTCACCTGGGTCTGTGTCGCCGTCACCTGGGTCTGTACCGCCGTCGCCTGGGTCTACGTCACCTTCTAATACTTGAACAAAGTGAGCTCGCGCTCCATTCCATTGCCAACCAGAACTGCCTGAACTCATGATACGCACAGTATGAGTACCCGGTTCTACTTCAAAAGAGCCCGCTAAATCAGTGCGTTTATTCACGTTCCAGTTTCCTGAAGCAGCAATATCACCACTGAGCACCTCAACACCATCAATGAAGATTGTTGCCCCGATCCCGCTGGCAATATCAGTACCGGCAGAAACGCCAGCAAGGTAAGTACCGCCGCTGCCAAAATCTACCTCGAAGAAATCGCCATAATCGCCACGTGTATTGAAGGTAATTACACCATTACCAACTCCCCAACCATAAACATTGTCATTCTCGACCTCTTCCCCCTCTTTACCAGTAGCGCCGTAATTAACCAACTCTAGGTCAAAGCGCTTACCAATTTGCAGAATGTCGGCAGAAACACTGATGGTTTTACTTGGAAGATCTGGATGTGAACCGCTAAACGTTACACTACCAGCTGCTTTCGCACTTACCATGCCAGAACGATTAATATCAGCGATGCTTGGGTCACTTGATACCCAGTTCATTTGCTTATTAGTAACATTACTCGGAGTAAACTCAGGCACCAATACATAAGGAACGTCGCTTTGTATTTCAATATGGCTTTGTTTGGCTGCAATATCTTGCAGAGTTACAAGCTCTGGCGAGCCACTAATCGGGTTCCCCCATTTCTCACGATACGCTTCGCTACCGCCATACTCCGCCGCCACCCGGTTTTCACCCGGTTTCCCATTAAGGCCATCTCCGGTTTTAATGGTTGGATCCATGAAGTAGCGACCTCGCCAGTTTTGCTCAGTCTCGTCATTGGTCCACACTCTCACGTATTCAATTTGGTGGGCAAAATCCAGTTCATTGGTACTTGGCATACCAAACCAATCGGGCATGGTTTCGGTATCAAGCAATAAGTAAAGGGGGGTATGGTAGTAACGGTTTTTCATCGAGCGGATTGGTTGCCCGTCAAAGTACCAAATAATTTCTTCTGGTCCCCAATAAAAACCGTAAACGTGGAATTCATCGGCAAAGTCGATATCAGCCTTCCAGTGACCACCGTTTTGATAAGCGGTGTATTCATTACCCTCTTCATTCACGTAGGACATTTCTTCACCTTGATGAATAAATACCCATGAGTTCATGTTGTAATACGGTGCCCACTCAGAGCGACGACCAGACTGCTCATAAACATCTAACTCAAGTTTACTTTTAACGTGGCCTGGTTCATTAAATTGAGATAAGTATTCTTTATCCTCTAAGGTTTCAGCGTATAACCAGAAACCGCTTGAGCCAATACCTACCTTAGACTTAACTTCAAAATAGCCATAGCGAATCGGGTTTACGTTTTGCACGCTGGCTGAGGTCCATCCGTAATACCACTCATTCCAAAAGCCATGCGGAGTATAAGACTCGTCATTATTAATGCTTAAATGAAGCTTGCCACCCTCTTGCTTAACGTTTTTAGGCGCAAAGACAGCTGGGGCACGTCCTCCCCAAATGTGGTTATTGGGTAGCCATTTACCACTTTCCTTGCCCATTAGGTTGTATTCGTTAAACTGCGGGCTATCAAACTCATCACTGAGCTCTTCTACCATTGTCCAACCGCCTTGGTTAGACAAATCTGACAATGGAAAATTTTGATGCTCTGGGCTAGTACGCTTAATAGCATCTGCTGGATCCCAAGGAGATAACCCATTTCCAGGCACTTGCTCAGGCTCTGGATAGGCTTCTTCAATGAGTTGCCCATCCGCATCGTGGTAACTGTCTGGGTACTGATGGAAAGAACCTTCCCATGGAGTATAAATTGCCTGTGCCGGAACACTGCCAAAGGCCAGCGCTAACGCACTCGACATTGCCAGAGCAATTGGCGATTTAGGCCATTTTGTAGACATGATTTTCGTCCTTAAATATCACCGCTTCTTTTATGCGGTATAAATGAATAGTGCACACTTACGCAGCACCGATTAGCTCACCACTAGAGTGAGATCAGTTAGCACTAAACCAGCAGCTCAAAGGGTAGCCGCCGAAGAACGTTTACTTAGGAAGAACTATGCAAATGCGGTGAATATTCACACGCCTTGAAATACTAGTTGACCCATTACTGTTATATTTTTGTTTTGGTTGTGGCTTATGGTTACGCTAAAAAGCAAGTTTGAAATCGCTACCAAAAAGCTACACTGCCCTTTTTATCAACAAATATTTATTTTACGAACAAAAATATTAATAGCAACTTTTAGAATAAATATTCAAATATAATATTAAATTAGCAGGATATATATGATGAGAATATGGCAATAAGCTATTGCCATATTTTATATGTTGAACTTGGGCCGCTTAGTTCAACTCAGGCCACAGCCGCTCTACTTGTTGCAGCGTATTTGCGTATGGCTGTTTTTCACATCGGGCAAAGCCAGCCAACTGGCGAAGTTTTAACTTGGTAGACCAAGGGCTGGTTACCCCAGTTAGAAATCGGCACGCCATTATTGGGCTTAACTGGACTTGCTGACTGGCCGACAAATGCTGCTTAAGCTCTTGCAGATATACGGCAATATCCTCGTCAGCTAAAGGCTTAGGTGGAGCGGAATAACTCAGCTTAGCTACTTGGCCGCGACATACGCTACAGTGGCCACATTGCTGGGGGGCATTTTGGTCATCAAAATAGCGGGCCAGTTGGAAACTTAAGCAGCTATCTAACTCAAAAAAGCGCACCAACTGAGCTGTTCGCTTAATCTCTTTAGTTTGGTTTTGGTTAAAGTAGTCACTTAAACGGCTTGCTAGTTGCGGGTCAGCTAAGGCCTGAGCATCAACTTGATACACTTCGGTAATCTTTTTGGTTTCCAGCTCTATGCAGCCTTGCTCGGCAAGATACTCTAGGGCCGCAACTACCCTAGAGCGCTCGGCTTGGTATTGCTGATACAGGCTATCGAAGTTAAGGCTGCCCCATATTTTTTTCATTTGAGTATGGGAGAAAATCGCTTCGATAAAGTGTAATCGTTCACCAGAAAAACGCGCGAGCACGGCGCTTTTATCTTCTAGGAACTTATATTTAAAATCAGCGTAATAGGCATATAGCGGCTTAATTAGGCCTTGGATCTCTAACTGCACTAACAAGGTTTTAAGCGGTAGCTGGCGAATGTTAGTGAGACTAGACAAGCTGTTGATTTGCACTTCCCATTGCTCGCCCTGGCGCTCCTCTTGAATGTTCGCCAATAAGGTTTGAATGCCACTTTGCTCTGGGGTATCACCATAGACGAAGTTTTCGACCGTGGTTAAGCCGTCTAAGTTAGCGAGGGTTAAGCATTGCGAAGGCTGGCCATCTCGCCCTGCCCGGCCAATCTCTTGGCTATAATTTTCTATGGATTTGGGTAAATCAAAATGCACAACGAAGCGAATATCACTTTTATCGACGCCCATGCCAAAGGCAATGGTGGCCACCACCACTTGCAGCTTACTCTGCATAAAATCATCTTGAGTTTGCTGGCGCTGCTCATTGGCAAAACCTGCATGGTAGGCACGCGCATTAATGCCTTGCTGTTGAAGAAACTCGGCCACCTGTTCAGCGCTGTTTTGCAAGGTGACATAAACAATGCCGGCACCATTTTGCTGGCGAATAAAGTCTAACAAAGCTTGCTGCTTATGGTCGCTGCTGCAGGCTTGCACACCTAAATCGAGGTTAGAACGGTAGAATCCAGTTTGTACAATATCGTCTTCGGCAATGTTAAAGCGCGCCGCCATGTCTAATTTTACTTTTTTGGTGGCCGTGGCAGTTAATAACAGCACTAAAGGAATGTTAAGTTCTTGACGATATTGCGGTAGCTTTAGGTAGTCGGGGCGAAAATTGTGGCCCCATTCTGAAATACAGTGGGCTTCGTCGACCACCAGCATTGATACCGGAACAGATTGAATAAACTGGCGAAAACGTTCGTTCTTAAAACGCTCTACCGAGACCATCAAAATTTTGGTTTTGCCGCTGCGCACCTCACCCATTACTTGCTTGCTTTGCTCGGCGTTAAGGGTTGAATCTAAACTGGCCGCTGCAATGCCTTTGGCCTGCAAGAACATCAGTTGATCTTTAATTAACGCTAATAGCGGCGATACCACCAAGGTAAGGTGCGGCAGCTGTAAAGCAGTAAACTGATAACACAGTGATTTTCCCGAGCCCGTTGGGAAAATCGCCAAACAAGAACGCTGCGCTAATAAACGCTCAACTACCGGAGCTTGGCCCTGACGAAAGCCGTCAAATCCAAAGCGTTGTTTTAATTGAGCAGATAAGTCTTGAGGCATGTAATTGGGCTCTTAGTGGTTGAATAAATTGATTTAAAGGGCGTGATATAAAGCATGTGCAGCTAAGCCAATAAAGACGCTGGCGGCAACACTTAACAACGTGCCAAGCATTACATATTCGGTGAGCTTGCGATCGCTATGATCTTTTAAATCACCAAAACGGAAAATAGATTTTGCCGTCACAATAAAACCAATAGCGGCAAATTGATGCAGCAGCACGCAAGTGAGCACTAAACTGCGCTCAACCATGCCAATGGCTTGGCCAGCCATGGGTAAGTTTTGTTTTGGCTGTTCAGTAAGTGGGCTCCAGCGCTGCAAGATTAATCCAAGTACCTTTGAACAAGGCCCCCAAATAAGAATGTAAGCCAATATAATCACTAATACTTTGGCTTGCATAACTTGCTCAACGAGCACACTCACCAGTGGCCAAGCTTGACTTAGTTCCACGACCAATAACATTAATACCGCCAGCTGGGCGAGTTGCTGACCCAGGTAATAACGGCCGCTATCGGGCAAGTAAGCACTTACCCCAGAAATTAACACACTGGCGATAAACAGTGCCGCTATTGCCACCAACAATGGCCCAAGAGCTGGCACAAACAACAAACTTATTCCTGCAAACAGCACCGTGATAAGCAGGGCGCGAAAATACAAACCCGCAGCGGCAAACTTACTTTGCCGAATAGCCACTAGCCAAGAGTTTGGTAAACAATAAAACTCTAGCAACAGATAAACTAAGCCAATACTAAGAGCGAATTGCGCCAGTGTTTCCATAATAAAACTCTTCCATAAGTTGTATAAAAAACAGTTTATATTCTTCTAGTAATTGATACTGAGACTGGTTGAGCAACTTGGTGGCATTAACCCGCGAGCTATTAAGTTGCTTAGCCAACGCTGCATGGCTTGGCTCAACAAGTCGCCAGTATATAGACAAAGCTTGGGCTTGTTTAATAGTAAGCTCTTGCACTTGATGATCGGCAAACTTGGTTAACAAACCAATACGTTGAGTAAATTGGCTATCATGGCTAAATATGCCTAGGAAGTGTCGCTTAAGGCTATCTAAGCCTCGCCCAGATAGGATGAAAGCTTCGCCATTTGAGCGTGACACAAATTCAGCCAAGGGATCGATCTCACCAATACCAATGCCAATACGTGCATCAAAGGCTAAGCTTTTGTCACCAGAGGCTTTTAGATCCAAACGAATGGCTAAGGCACATTCAAGTGCTTGACGAGGGTCGTTGAGCACCAACTGAAAAGCGTCTCCGCGAAAAATTTCGTAGCGGCATTGGTAACGCTCGCTGGCTAAAGCCAAACTGGCACTCAATCGCTGCAAAATTCTTGCAAAATCTTGGCTATTTAACTCACTTGAGCCAACTAAGTCTCCAGTAAGAACCGCTACTTGCTGCATAGTATTATCCTCTTCATCAGAAAAGGTAACTCAAATTAGTTACTATGTAAAATGTAACCTAATTTAGTTACATGTGACAAAGTAACTCACTTGTAAGCCACTCACCGCTTTGAATAGTTTCTAACGCCCTTAAATCATAAATAAGTCATACAATTTTAACATTTAGCATAAGCGATGCGTATTTCGCTAATTCACGAAAAACGCCAAATATGGCCAATAAAGGCTTAAAATCCACCAAATTCGGGAAAAATAGATCAAACACGCTTTAGCTCAAAAAACAACCAAAGCAACATTTAATTTCATATTTGTATGACCAGTTCACAAAATAACAACAATTGTATTATAAAAACACATTATTGCAGTGCGTCGCTGATTTTTTCATCTTCAACAACGCTAACATCAAATTTCATAAACAAATTATCAAGTTTATGAATGCTGTTGGCCATTCACTTTTAAGCAGTTGGTAAGCCGTGGCCTACAGAAGGCTGAGCAAACTAAGGATAAACCCGCTCGTCTTAGGTTGCCTCAATGTAATTTCACAATAGCAACAAGGTTTTACAAGTAAGGAAATGAGTAATGAAACCTATTGATAAACGCACTAATTCGAACAAGACTCTGGTTAATAATGCACTGAAGAAATCGGCTTTCGGTGTTGTTCTGGCCCTATCTTCTTCGTTAGCCACTGCTGCAACTTTCAACATGCAAAAGAATGAAACGGGCTATTCAATTGATGGTAACGGCGGCGCGGTTGAGGGACAGCAACTTTATCTGTGGACCACCAAAACCACCAATACTAACCAAAACTGGGTGCAGATTAGCCATGGAGATGGTTACTACTCCTACAAAAAAGAAGGCACTAGCCTATGTTGGGATGGCGGCTCAGGTGGTGCTAAGCGTCAAGCGGTTACCTTAGAGGTATGCGATTCAAGCAACTACGATCAACACTGGAAGAAAGTTAAAGTTACCAGTGGCACCGAGATTTACCGTATCGAAAAACGTAACGCGCCAGGCTACTCAATTGATGGCAATAGCGGTGCAGAATTGCGCCAATCGCTATACCTTTGGACATCAAGCAGCAGCAACATTAACCAGCAATGGGAGCTAACCAGAACCGATGATACATCTGGCGGAGGCTCAGGTGGCGGCACTGGTGGTGGTGACCACAACCTAGATGCTTCTAAAGCACCTTCTGGCAATTTTGACCTATTGGATTGGTACTTAAGCATTCCGGTAGATGAAGGCGACGGTTACGCAACTTCGGTAAAAGAAGTGGAGCTAGCGGCAAGTTATGAAGATAACTATTTCTACACCGGTAGTGACGGCGGCATGGTCTTCTATACACCCGTTAAAGGGGTAACCACCTCGAGCGGTACCAAATATGTACGCACCGAATTACGCGAAATGTTACGCCGCGGAAATACCTCGTATTCAACCAGCGGTAAAGACAACAACTGGGCGTTTTCAAGCATTCCAAGCAGTAGCCAAAGCGCCTTTGGCGGGATTGATGGTGTACTAGATGCCACCTTAGCGGTAAATCACGTAACCACAACAAGCTCAAACAACGAGCAAGTTGGTCGAATAGTAATTGGCCAAATTCATGCTGAAGGCAATGAACCTATCCGCCTTTACTACCACAAACTACCGGGTAACAGTAATGGTGCTCTTTACTTTGCCCACGAAACGTCGAAGTCAGACGGTGGTAACGAAACTTGGTACAACCTACTGGGTAGCATGGTGAGTTCAAACGGTGATTTAAGCAGCACCTCTAACCCATCTAACGGTATAGCCTTGAACGAAGAGTTCTCTTACACCATTACGGTGAATGGCGACTCACTTACTGCAAAAATTAGTCAAAATGGTAGCCAGTTGGCGAGCAAAACTATCAACATGTCTGGCAGCGGTTACGATGATTCCAGTAACTACATGTACTTTAAAGCCGGCATCTACCTGCAAGATAACAGCAGTAATGATAGCGACTACGCAAAAGTGACGTTCTACAAGTTGACCAATACCCACGATAACTACAACCCGTAAGTTGCATAATCAGGGTATTTAGTTAACCAACCAAAGGCCGCTGACTAAGCGGCCTTTTTAGTATCGGCGTATATTTTCGAGGAACAATGAAGCTTGATTGACCAATTTGCTTAAATGTTTTTGCCTCAACGCTAGTTAAACTAGCTCTCCAGATTGTCGGGGCATAGACTTTCTTATAGACGCGAGAATGCGACTCCGCCCCCATCCTCTTTGTTAACAGTTTTTCGTCAACAATTTCGATGACTCAACGCAGTTTTGGAAGTGGCTCAGCCATGTCAAAATCTTGATCTGGCTCTGTTTTTCCTTCAACCTGCTTACTATATGATTGTTGTACGTTTTTTGATACTTGCTGGTGTGGCGATACAAAGTCAACTGCTAGCTTGTAAGGTAGGCTAAGCTTGCAAGGACGCAATCCATAAATATTATCTTAACTAATTCAATAACTAAGCCAATTTAGGGGGCCCATGGTTAGCATGGAAAGTGCAGCAACGCCCGCTGCTTTAACTTTTGATACTGAAATCGCCAATTACCGTATTAAGCAATGCCTGGGTCGTTTTAGTTGTGGTTTCTACTACTGGGCAACCAACCAATTGGATCAAAAAGTTTACCTTATATTGGAATGGTGCCCTGAATATACCCAAAGGCAGAGTGACCAAAGTTTAATAGTGTCTAGTGAACATCAGCACAGCTTTAGTCAGAAAATTGTTGAGCTAAGTAAACCTGCGTTAATCAATGGATATTTGCAAACTCTTGCTGTGTTGAGTCATTTTAATACGGTGTATCAGGTTTACAGTGTTGAACAAATTGAGTCAAAAGTTGAAACCGCTGTAGAGTTAAAAGCGCTTTTAAAGGGGCTGACAATAGTCCCAAACCTTCACCAAGATATCGTTGATGGCTTTAGCTTTTATAGTCCATCCAAGGGCTGGCAGTTTATTCACCCTTGGAGTGTAAATAAGGGGGAATGTTTAAGTAAAAAACAACTATTACTCAGCCAACTATGCCGTAATAAGCAAGTTCGTGAGCAGTGGCCCCAATTTGACACCGAGCGACGTCAACAAGAGCTGGGTGCAATGGAGCCTGCATTGGTTGAACTAATTGCTGAAGCCGATGATGATTTACTAAGCTTATTTAAGTACTTCCAAATAGCGACTAGAAAGCGCAACAAATCGAAGTTGTGGCTCTGGGTGCTAGTACTTGGTGCAGTGATCGCAGCAGCGAGTTATTTTGCAATTAAACCGCAGCCCCTCCCCTGTATGGCTGATAACTCCTGCCCACCGCAAATTCAAAAGTTGGATGTCGCTGAGCAGTTATCGATTGCTACTGAATATCGTCAACAGTATTTGTTTTTACGCCAACAAATGCAGGCACTCACGAAGCAAATAGGTGAAGTGGACCTTCACTCTGAGGTGGAAGCGCTATTTATTGCCTTAAATTATCAAGTGAGACTAGATCAAGTGGCTGAACTGGAAAAACAAGCCACTCAAAAATTCCAACGAGATCAATATCAGCAAGCATTAAATCTATTTCATCGAGCAACTGCCCAATTGCAGCAAATGTTTGCTGAATTACAAGCATTGCCAGAGCTAAGCTCGCTCAAACAGCAAACCACTAACGCCAATACTTTGCTCGGCAATATTGATGCCCTTTACATGCCTAAAGGTTTGCTTGAGCTTGAAACCTATAATCAGCAGGCTTGGCAAAAATTAGAGAAGAACCCGGCCAGTTGGCTGGAACAATATCAAGCTCAGTTGCAGCAATATATTGCTGGGGTTGATACAATGAACGAGATTGTAAGTGCTAATCAAGTTATTAGAAATAGTTATGAACAAGCCTCAGCCTTACCTAAGGCTGCTACAAAAGACCTCATGGCGATAACTGAACTTAAAGCCCTAGAGGTTAGTATTAAGCAAACTTCGTCCATAGATAAATTAAAGGACTATGCACTACAGCTAGCTAAGCAAGCTGCACAATATCAAGATTTACTGGCTTTAACTCAAGGTGCTAAAGAGGCAACAAAGAAACTAAAGAACTCCGAGCAGGATTTAATAGTTGCTTTAAAACCACTAAAAATTAAAGAGTATAACAGCCAGTACCAAGCAGACTTAAAGTCGCTTTGGGATGATGGAAGCATTAATGCCTTTATCGAACACTCCGATAAATATACAGATGAAAATAGGCAGCTAACAAAACTGGCTAAGCAGCACTATAGCCATCAACAAAGCGTTAATTCTAAGCTTGAAGCGCTAAAAATGTGGCACCAGAAGGGCAAGCTCAGCAGTGCTGACTTTGAGCAATACCAACAAAATAGCCGTCGCCTCTATGCTAAAAAGGTGATTGACTTAGCTGGCTCAACACCAAAATTAAAAGTCATGTTAAAGACCATTACCGATAAGCTATTTTCCTTAGATAATCAGTATCAAGCCTATCAATTAGACTACCAAAATTGGTTGCTTGCTGTAGAGGCTAAGGAATTAGAATTAGAGTCTTTACAACGAGATATAGATGATGTCGTAGATGAATTAAGGGGAGTGGGCAGTACTGACTTTGATACATGCAAGCAAGGAGTTTGGTCAATGTTAGGGGATGCGGTGGAAATGGTTGCCTGTGATACCCAGTGTACTCGAACTGTGTATGTTTCAGGCTTCCCCTACCAACAAGTAGATCAATATTGTAAAAATCGTTGTGTATCTCAAGCTAAAGCTAAGCAGGCCAAGGCAGAGCGTCAGCGGCAAGCCTGCAACGATAAAGCGTCGAAAAACCAGCAGCAGGAATGGGAATTAGAAGAACGTTTAGAACAACTGCGCGATGAAAAACAGCGGGCTAAGACGCGTCTAAAAACATTACAGCAACAGCAACCGACTTGGTAAATATGGATATTAATAAAACAGAAAGGCAAATACTTATAAGTGCATTAGCAATTGCTGTCGTCATTGTTATTGCAGTAATAGTTTGGTTAGGGCAATTGCAACTAGCTTTAGTGTCTAAAACAGGGCTGTTAGCCATAGCTTTTGATGTTCATAGTCATGCATTCCCTTTTACTATCCAGAGCTTTATGTGGTGTGTGTTTGCTATTGCTTGTGGGCAAATTATCGCCCGAGCATGGCGAGCAAATCAGGAACGCCATGCCTGTGAAACCTCTATTTTAAGTGCTAATAATCAACAGCTTTATAGTACTGAGCATATTAACCAATTACGCCAAGAGATAGAGATGAGTCCATTGGCAAAGTCGTTGATGCTCTATCGACTGCTTGACGCCTTAGTATTGCAGTTACAAATTAATAAGCAGGCCAACAACGCCAATCAAATTCTTAACAGTAATTTGGAACTGATGCAGCATGAATTAGATTTAAAATATAATTTGTTAAAATATTGGTTATGGTTGCTGCCCACTCTAGGGTTTATTGGTACTGTTATTGGAGTAGCGAATGCCTTAGCCCAAGGGGCAAAAATGCCAGAGGTTTCAGATTCTACGGGCATGCAGCTATGGCTTGCGAATATTACCGATGAGCTGAGTTTAGCCTTTAATACCACATTGCTCGCCTTAGTTTTGGCGGCGGTGTTAATGTTGCTCATGCATATTGTACAAGGGATTGAAGAGAAAGCCTTAAATCGAGCGGGGTCGTACTGTTTAAACCGTTTGATCAATAAGCTGCTATTGCCGCCAGAGCGCCCATGAAGCGACGTAATAATAATGTAGAAGTTTTTTCAGTAGCGGCAATAGACCTATTTGCCTCGGCCATGGGCGCATTTATGTTATTGATGCTGATTTCTATTCCCTATTTTGGCAACTTATCAACTAATCCCATAAAAGAGTGCCCAGTGCAGCAAGTATGTCCGGTTTGCCCAGAGGTTCCTGCTTGTCCTGAACTACCCGATCCCAGCCCGCCAACACAGCCGCAATTAACAAAAATCCCTACCTTAGACTTGGTGTTAGTGCTCGACATTACAGGCTCTATGGGGAATGAAATTGAAGAATTAAAAAGTGAGATTATTGCTATCTCAAAGTTACTGGTGGAGTTAGCCGAGTCGCCAGCTATTGGTCTGGTAGTGTTTGGAGATGACGGTTTTACTAGGCCTACGAGAAGTTTTCCTATTCAGCCTTTAAATCAACTGCCTAAAATTTTAGCAAACTTCAGACGAATCGAGATTAATATGGGCATGGGTGAAGGAGAGAATAAATTCGATGGCGAGTCTGTTTATAAGGGATTTATAGCGGCGACTAAGTTAAATTGGCGAGCGGATGCAAAACAAAAAATGATTTTACTGATTGCTGATGATGTTCCTCATACCTCACAGCGCCAGCCCTTTTATGATGCAGTCAAAGATTTTAGTGACGCTGATGATCAGCTTTTTGCGGTATTAGTGCCCGAAGAAAAAGATTTGCAGCAATACTATGGCCGTATTACCAACTCTAAACGAAGAGTGCTGTTGACCGATTCGGATCACATACCGCTCAGCTCACAGGTAATTCTGGCGCTATTAAAAGGGCAAAATTAGAGTCGGTTGGCCTTTCATGTTTACTTTATGTGAACCTACGGACAGCTGTCGAAAGACAACAATGGTAAGGCCTGAGAACCCTAGATACTTTCTAGGTTCTCAATATACAGTTCACCCCTAACTTGAAATTGTCCAGATACATGTTTAAGCATGCCCATATTCTGTTGCTCCAGATAGGCTTAACTCGCAGTGGCTAAACGCATTACCGGTTTGTCATTTATCGGTAAATGAATCAGTGCTGCGATAAAGGCAAGCGCCACGGTAGACCACCAAATAGGCTCATAAGAGCCGTAATAATCATAAATACGCCCACCGACCCAAGCACCTAAAAAGCTACCAATTTGGTGAGTGAAAAATACCAAACCATACAAGGTAGATAAGTAGCGAGCACCAAATATTTGCCTAACTAAACCAGAGGTAAGCGGCACTGTGCCTAACCAACAAAAGCCAATTGCGCCACCAAACAATGCTGCGGTACTCTCGGTCACCGGCAAACTCACAAAACCTGCGATAACAACAGTTCTCATAAGATATAAGGCTGACATAACATGGCGCTTGCTATATTTGTCGCCCATTACGCCCCAAAAATACGAGCCAAAAATATTAAAGATCCCAACATAGGCCAAGGCCATGGCTCCGGTTGCGGCACTTAAGTTTTTATCAGCGAGGTAACTAGGCAGGTGAGTGGCAATAAACATCACATGAAATCCACACACAAAAAATCCGGCATGAATAAGCCAATAACCTTTATGAGAAAACGCCTCTTGTAGGGACTGCTTTAAGCTTTGCGAATCGTCGACTGAAGATGAGACATCCGCTTTTGGTTTTGCGGTTTTCATAAACATCGCAAACGCCACCATTAGCGCACATAGCAAAGCAAAAGCTTGCAGGGTTTGTTGCCAGCCCACTTGGCTTAGCATAAGTTGCGCGCCTGGAATCATCGCAAACATACCAAACGAGCCTGCCGCAGTAGTTAAACCAAAGGCCTTTGCGGCATGTTTCGCAGGCACTACTTTAGCAACAGCGCCTAATACAATTACATAGCTCGTGGCACTAAGCCCAAGCCCTACCAGTGCGCCTAAAGATAGATACAGCATGCTAGGCAGCGTGGCGATTGAGCTTAAATATAAACCCAGTGCATAAGCTAACGCGCCCAACACTATCACGCGCTTTGCGCCCCACTTATCCGCAGCCATACCCACAAAAGGCTGGAACACGCCAAACAGTAGGTTTTGCAAGGCAATGGCAAAGCTAAAAAACTCTCTGCCTAACTGAAAGTGCTCTGATACCGGCATCATGAAAATACCGAAAGATTGGCGAATGCCAAGCGAGATAACCAAAATGCCGATGCCTAGCCAAACCAATGCAGGAAAGCGAAAAATGCTCATGTAAGCCTCTTACTTAATGATGAGAATGGTGGTGAGAGTGATGCTGCGAAGCATCATCATTGATTTGATGACAGCCGCTATTCATAGCTTGTTCAGCCAACAGCTTTAATAAGCCTGGAGAGTGATGCACAACAAGCAGTGTTAAGCTCAATAACACCAGTATTCTCAGCATTTGAGCCAGAATAGATTGCGAAAACATAGGGTAATTTATTTGCTGGTAACCAAAAGAAGCGCGGAGTGTACGCAGTTCTTGTTCCGCAAACTAATGAATTTAACTCAGGAAATATATGCACAGAACGCATAGCTTTAAGAGGATAACAAAGCTTGCTAGGAGTAATGGCTGAGCCTAGTTACTCACTGGGCTAAACCGATAACAGCAAGCCCAGTGATAAACGTAGCTTACATGGGTTTATCTAAGGTAAAACAAAAGCGGGTGCCTTCGCCTAAGGTGGACTCAACGCTAATAGAAGAGCGATGCAGTTGAACAATACGCTTGGCAATGGCTAAACCTAAGCCGCCATGCGAGCTTTTATCTTTCGCTCGATTGGCTGCCCGATAATGAGCATCGAAGATATGTGGTAAGTCATCGCTGGGGATCCCAGTGCCGGTATCACTCACAGTAATAGCCAGCTTGCTACCCTGCTCCGCTTGGTCGATTGTTACTTTAATTTCATCGCCTTCGCTGCAGTGGCGAATTGAGTTCTCTAACAAGTTAGTAAATACCCGTTCAATTCGTTGAATATCGGCGCAAGCAACTAAGGAAGGATCTTGCGGCTCCACGCTCATAACTACCTGTTTTTTCTCGGCGGCTAATTGCAGTTTTTGAATCACGTCTTGGGCTAATTCAGCGATTGCGACCGACTCTTCGTTAATGGTGGCTGAATCACTATCTAAATGGGCAAGTTCGAACAGCTGCTCTACCAAACTAGAGGTTTTACGTGCGCTGCTTAAGGCAACTTTAATTAACTGCTCGCCTTCTTCCGCAGATAGGTCTCGGTGTTTTAACTGCCAGGTTTCTAAGTAACCTTGCAGCGACGCTAACGGTGTACGCAGATCGTGAGAAACGTAAGAAATAAGCTCTCGGCGCAATTGGTCGGTGTCTTTCACTTTTTGATATTGGCCCTTAATGGTAGTGGCCATATCACTAAATGCAGCGCCTAGCTTTTGTACTTCATCGTGAGAGTTGTTTTGCCAATGCCCGGCAATATTGGCACTTTGCTCCAGACCAACATGCTGAAACTGATCAATGTCTTTCGCCAAGCGGCGCAGTGGTTTAGTCAGCAAACCAAACATTAGAAACACCACCAGCAAGCTAAAGCCCAGAATAAAAAATAAGCCCAGCAAGCTTAGTTTCATAATGTGGCTGCTTTGCAGTAACTCGGCAACGCTGTCGTAGATTTCGCCGCCAATGATGATGTACAAATAACCTTTTAAACTATCGCCTTCGCGAATTTCGGCCACCGAAAAGATCTTACTTCGTGAAGGAGAGCGCGGGTCATCACCAATAATCGGCATGGCTCTAGCGCCTTCAATAAAATCTCGAATTGGTTTTAAGTCTAATTGCTTGCGTTTGATTTTGCTGGGATCGGCTGAGTAGGTCACCACCTTGCCGGCAGTATCTAAAATGTAAAACTCAAAGCTTGGGCCCAAAATCATCATCGAATGAAAAGCCTGCTTAATCGCTTTAGGATCGAGCTCTCCATCTTTAAATAACTGGCTGTCGTAGACTAAGTGTTCGGCTAGCTGTAAATGCAGTTTTTGTTCAATTTCGTTTTGGTATTGCTGCGAACTTTGATGAGCCAAACCCAGTAGCAAGCCACCGGCTAAAATAAAACACACCACCACTGCCAGCATTAGCTTGCTGTAAAAAGAATTAATAAATCTAAACATCATTAAACTTGTATCCTACTCCCCACACAGTTAGCACGTATTCAGGATTAGAAGGGTCGCTTTCTAATTTGGTGCGTAGTCGATTGATATGCGAATTTACTGTGTGCTCATAACCGCTGTGTTTATAGCCCCACACTTGGTCTAGTAGCTGGGCTCGGCTAAATACTAAACCCGGTGATTTGGCGAGATGCAGCAATAAATCAAACTCGGTAGAGGTAAGCTCCACTGCCTGATTACGCACCGAAACTTGGCGACGACCAATGTCTATGGATAAGTCTTTCCATTGCATGGTGCTGGCATCAGTTTGCTGTTGGCTTTGTACAAGCATATCAACGCGGCGCAACATGGCTTTAACCCTTGCTTGCAACTCGCGAACACTAAAGGGCTTGGTGAGGTAATCATCGGCACCCATTTCTAAACCCACCACTCGGTCGGCTTCGGAGTCGCGTGCGGTAAGCATTAAAATTGGGGTATTGTGTTGCTGAGCGCGAAGTTGCCGACAAATGTCTAAACCGTCCATTCCCGGTAACATTAAATCAAGCACGATTAAATCGAAGGTGTCACTGCTGGCTTTGGCGTAACCTTGCGCGCCATCTTCACAGCTTTCTACTTGATACATCATGTCGTTTAGATTCATGGTGATCAGGTTATTAATATCGTGGTCGTCTTCAATGACCAGGATCCGCGGGGACATATAGGCTCCTTTCCTTGTAATGAACGACCACGATGAATCAGATACACACCCGTACTATAAGTACGGGTGTTGTCACCTAAGCGCTAGTTGGTACGAGTAATCACTACTCTTCCCACTGTGCCAGACAATCGATGATCTGGTAGCAATACTGACGCAGGGTCGTCGGCTTGTGTAACTAGACCGGGATGACGCGAAACTTTATTCATTACATCATCACGTGCCGCGTTAAACCCTTCACCGCCGTCTGCTGGGCCAGGAATAGTTCCCACCGCTTCGCTGTTTTGCTCGGTACCTGCATCGTAGGCTGGCAAGCTGTAGGTCATGCTATCACCCACCATTAAGCCACCAATATCGATAGCATTTAACCCAGTGAAGGCATCGTTTGTATTCACCATCATGGTGGCTAATGATAATTGCATGTCGCTGCGCTCGGCTGCACTAATCATTAAGGTTTCGTAGGCGCCTGGGCCAATCGCCCCAGCTCCACTAACCGCCACATTGTCTCCGGTAAACATAGCAGCAATATCGCTTGCGTCACCACCTTCGGCCATGGTTTCTAAAGGAACACTGGCCGAGGTGCCTAGGGTCCATAAACTCATGGTTGCACTATGAATCCCCACTACTGCGGGAGATAAAGGCTGAGCCGAAGTATCGTTGTAAATGGTTACTTCATACTCTAGCGTATCTGGCGGAAGAATAACGATTTGCTCATCATCACTGCCACACGCACTTAGTCCTGCCGCCATTACCGCTACGGCCAAGGCTCTCTTACTAAAACTTGAGATAGCCATAGATCCTCCTTAATTACTTAACGGTAACAACCACTTTTGCTACTGGGTTTAACCAGCGGTGAATACGGCTGTCTAGGTCACTCATGCCGCCAGTTGCATCTTGGTCACCCACATTACCAGGGTGAATATGAATGTTGGTATTACTTGAGGCTGTGGCTACACCACTACCACCCGTTCCGCCATTCATGCCAGGGTTAGCAGGGATACCAGGAACACCAGACATTCCGCCGCCATTTACGATCTCGTCGTTGGCTTCGGTACCAGCGTCATAACCATTCATGTAGAAGGTGTAAGTGCCTGCTTCGCTTGGAATTTCCCAGCTATCTTTACCTACAAAACCATCGTTAGTAGGTAGCAGCATGGCCACAATGCTCAAGTGAGTGTTGCTGCCAGTATCAAGGTCGCTCACCATCACGTAATCGGTAGGCGCTAATAAACCAGCGGCTGGGTTTGCTGATGACACAGCTCCGATACCATCGGCAATGGTGACTAAACCAGAGATGTCTCCGCCCTCTGCCATCATTTGCAGAGATGGCGATGCCGCTTTACCTACCTCAAATAGGTGAGCGTCAGAAGTATGTGCAGTTACTAATAAAGGGGTGTAGTAAATACCTTGCGTTAAGTTAGTAATTTTAACGTCTACTACCGCGGCTTGGCTTAATGTACTTACAGCAATAAACGGCATTGCTAACAGAGATGACTTGAGATCCATGGTTCGCTCCTTTTGCGGTCCTTATTTAACAGTCAAATCCAGTATAAGAAGCACATGTCCCAACCAATTCACGAACTTATCACTTTTCTATCACAGTAAGTAAAATCCCATTAAAACATAAACTTAAAACTATAAATTTGTTTGAATTATTCGATATTTCAATTAAAACAGGCAAATTATTTCAAACAAAGACACAAATACCTCTTTAGTAGTAATTCGTGCACCAATCAGATCCCAATCAGCACCAATATGGGTAAATATTAAACTCTGTCCGCTAGAACATTTCGAATAATCCATCAAACAAAAACTCATAAGCACATGTATTTAAAGGTTTTACTAAATACTAACTCCACAGTTCGCTTAATGGCTCGCACGTTGCAAACACAAACAAAAAGATTCATTCGTTTCACGATAAGTAAACTTGCTAAGGAAGCTTTATGTATACCTTCAAAAAACTATTTGCTAGCGCAGCCATTTTACTTTGCGCACTAAGCAGCACCGTAAGCCATGCCGATCAACTATCTACTTTAATGGAGCGCGGCGTATTAAAAGTAGCAGTGCCGCAAGACTTTCCACCGTTTGGCTCGGTAGGCAGTGATTTACAACCCATGGGTTACGACATCGATATGGCGCGCTACTTAGCCGAGCAGCTGGATGTAAAACTAGAATTGGTTCCAGTAACCAGCGCTAACCGCATCCCTTATCTACAAACCCGCAAAGTAGACTTGGTTATCTCTAGCCTAGGTAAAAACGCCGAACGTGAAAAAGCCATCGATTTTAGTGAAGCCTACGCGCCATTCTTCCTCGGTGTATTTGGCGCCGAAGAGGTAAGCGTAGATTCTGCAGAGCAGCTTTCAGGTAAAACGGTGGGGGTAACTCGTGGCGCGGTTGAAGACATTGAGCTAAGCAAATTAGTGGATAGTTCTACCACCATTAAGCGCTTTGAAGACAACAACACCACTTTGTCAGCTTACTTATCAGGCCAATTAGAACTGATTGCCACTGGTAACTTAGTTGCCACAGAAATTGCCAAGCGCGTTCCAACACGTAAACCAGAGACTAAGTTTTTACTTAAAAACTCTCCTTGTTATGTAGGTGTGCTTAAAGGCGAGCCAGCACTTGTTGCCAAGGTAAACGAGCTAATTGCTAAAGCAAAACAAAGTGGTGAGTTAGAAAAGCTCTCGCTTGCATGGTTTAAAACATCGTTACCTAAAGAGTTGTACTAAAGGAGCGCGCCATGAGCTACCAACTAGACTTTAGTGGCTTACTGCCCTACACGCCCGAGCTCGCCAAGGGTTTACTCACCACCGCCGAGCTTACCTTGTATTCAACCTTTGCAGGGATCTTACTAGGCACCGCGGGGGCAGCAGGAAAAATAAGTAACAAAGCTTGGTTGCGCTGGCTCATTAGCGCCTATGTCGAAGTCATTCGTAATACACCGTTTATTGTGCAGTTATTTTTCATCTTTTTTGGCTTGCCAGCTTTAGGTGTAAAACTAAGTGCTTGGCAAGCAGGCTGCTTAGCCATGGTTATTAACCTCGGAGCCTACCTCACCGAAATTATTCGTGCAGGTATAGAAGCCACGCCTAAAGGCCAATGGGAGGCGGGTAAAACCTTGGGCTTAAGCCACTGGCATATTTTTAGCCGCATTGTACTGCCCACGGCATTTCAACGTATTTATCCAGCGCTGGTAAGCCAATGCATTATCGTGATGCTGGGCTCGGCGGTGGTCTCGCAAATCTCCGTAGAAGAACTCACCTTCTCTGCTAACTTTATTCAGTCGCGCAACTTTTTAAGCTTTGAGTCTTACTTGCTCACTGCATTTATTTACTTGTTGCTGGCGATTGCTATGCGCCAACTCTTTGCGCTAGCAGCACGCCGACTCTTTAAAAATCCAGCATTGTAGGAGTACAGCAATATGATGCAATTTACCGATTGGGACATTTTACGTAACTTACTGCTAGCAGCACGCTGGACGGTTTTGTTATCACTGATTGCCTTTGCCAGCGGCGGCTTAGTTGCCATGCTGCTAACCTTTATGCGCATGAGTAAAAGCCCGGTGCTGAATGCAATAGTTAAAGGCTATGTGGAGCTATTTCAAGGCACTCCATTGTTAATGCAACTGTTTGTCACCTTTTTTGGTTTATCGCTAATTGGCATTGACGTGAGCGCCTGGAGCGCCGCCATAATCGGTTTAACCTTATTCACCAGTGCCTTTTTATGTGAAATCTGGCGCGGCTGTATTGAATCTTTACCTAAGGGCCAATGGGAAGCTTCTCGCACCTTAGGCTTGAGTTTCTTTCAAACCATGCGCTACGTAATTTTGCCGCAAGCCCTCACCGTGGCCATTGCCCCAACCGTAGGCTTTTCGGTTCAAGTAGTGAAAGGCACTGCGCTCACATCCATTATTGGTTTTGTGGAGCTAACTAAAGCCGGCACCATGCTTAACAACGCCACCTTCCAACCCTTTAAAGTGTTTGCCTTAGTGGCAGCGCTGTACTTTTTACTGTGTTTCCCGCTGTCTTTATACAGCAAGCATTTGGAGAAGAAGCTCAATGTCACTGGTTAGTATTGAACAAATTCATAAATATTATGGCCAACACCACGTGCTAAAAGGCATAGACTTAAAAATTAAGGCTGGCGAAGTTATCTCAATTATTGGCCGTAGCGGCTCTGGCAAGAGTACCTTACTGCGTTGTATAAATGGCCTAGAGCCCTTTCAAAGTGGTGCCATTATTGTAGATAAACAAGCGGTAAGCGAAGACGAAAAGCAGCTTAGGCAACTTAGCCGCAGTGTAGGCATGGTATTTCAAAACTTTAACCTCTTCCCCCACATGACCGCTGGCGAAAACATTATGTTAGCGCCCAAGTTAGTACTGGGTAAAAACCAGCAAGAATGCCGCGAGCTAGCGCAAGAAGTGCTGGAAAAAGTGGGTTTAGCCGACAAGTTTGATCAATACCCCACCAGCATGTCGGGCGGCCAGCAGCAACGAGTAGCCATTGCCCGTTCGTTAGCGATGTCGCCTAAAGTATTGCTGTGTGACGAAATCACCTCGGCCCTCGATCCTGAGTTAGTAGGCGAAGTACTCAAAGTATTAGAGCAACTGGCCGCCGAAGGCATGACCCTCATTTTAGTCACCCACGAAATGAACTTTGCTCGCGACGTTGGTGATAGAGTGGTCTTTATGCACCAAGGAAAGGTGTGGGAAACCGGCGATAGCAAACAGGTGTTTGCCCAGCCCCAAACCACCGAGTTACAAAGCTTTATTTCTGCAGTGTTATAAGCTGTAAGCAATAATGAAATTAAAAGGACTTTAATTAATCATGACAAAATCGGCCTGTGCATTTAATCAACGTATTGTTGAACACTACCCGCAGCTTTCGGCCAAAGCGCGTGTAGTAGCAGATTACTTGCAGCATCACCCCGATAAAGTACTGATTCTATCAACTGCTGAAATCGCCAGCGCTTGCCAAGTTTCTAAAGCCAGTGTGAGTCGGTTTTTCCGCCAACTGGGTTATCAAGACCATCAACAAGTCTGTGAGCTGTTACGCCAAGAGCGCGAATGGGGACAACCACTTTTAACCAGCGAAGCAAGCGATACTAGTGAACACAGTGACTTAGCCGCCATTAGCCAAGTATTTAAGCAGCTAGAACAGATAGACTGTGAGGCTTTAGTTAAGCAAATTAGCCAAGCTAAACGAATAACGATTATTGGCTATCGCAACAGCTATCCACTGGCGTTGCACTTTCGCCAGCAATTAATGCAGTGTCGTAAACAGGTGTATTTGTTGCCAGTTCCAGGCCAAAGCATGGGTGAGGAGCTAGCGCAACTCAACGATAAAGACTTAGTGATCATAATAGGTATTCGCCGCAGACCTAAGTTATTTACAGCGCTTATAGAGCAATTACAAAACCTGAATTGCCTGCTAATTACCGACCAAAGTGGCCAATGCTATCGCACTCAAGTAAGCCAATTATTAGTCTGTCCAATGAGCAATCATTCTGCCTTAGACAGCTATGCCGCGCCGATGAGCCTGCTCGCCCATTTGAGCAACAAGGTCTACGATTACTTAGCGCATTCAGCCCAAACCCATAGCAACCAAGTAAGCAATAATTATCAATTGCTTGATGAGCTAGAAGCTCACAACTAAACATTTACCTCACTGTTGCTTAAAGAACCCAATAAGGGTAACAACTAAGCCGCAGTGAAACAATTGAAGCAAACAAGTAGAAAATGAGCCAATCAGCGCATTTCCTCAACAAATTTAAGGATAACTATGAGCCAAGCTATAACTGCCCCAGCCGCCACCGATGCGCCAGCCTTTAGCCAACAGTGCGTGAATTTAGCCGACAGCCGCTTAGGCAGCCAAATTATCGCCGTTAGTGATGACTTTTTTGCCAAAGCTGAGCGCATGCTTAACCACTTGCCGGCCCTGTTTTATCCAGACAAATATGATGATAACGGCAAATGGATGGACGGATGGGAAAGTCGCCGCCGCCGTGATGCAGGTCACGACTGGTGCATAGTTAAACTAGGCGTTGCAGGCACCGTAAAAGGACTACAACTAGACACTAGCTTTTTTACCGGTAACTTTGCCCCAGCCGCCAGCGTAGAAGCCTGCTACTGCGAGCAAGATACACCGCCAAGTGATGCACAATGGCACAGTATTCTGTCTGCCAGCGCTTTAAGTGCCGACAACCACCACTTTTTTGAAGTGAGCGCCGAGCAGCCTATTAGTCATTTAAAAATTAATATTTTCCCCGATGGTGGTATTGCCCGTTTGCGGGTATTTGGCCACCCTATTCCACAGCATTCAAGCGAGCAAAGCATTGATTTAGTGGCTCTTAAAAACGGTGGCAGAGTCATTGGATACAATGACGCGCATTATGGCACGCCCAGCAATCTACTTGCGCCAGGCAAAGGCGTTAACATGGGCGATGGTTGGGAGACTCGCCGCCGTCGAGAACCGGGCAACGATTGGTGCATTATCGCTTTAGGCCAAGCCGGGGACGTAGATGAAATTGAAGTGGCCACCACTCACTTTAAAGGTAACTTCCCCGATAAGCTGTCGATACAAGCTGCCAATATTCAAGATCCTAACGACTTGAGCCTAATTAGCCAAAGCATGTTCTGGCAAGAGTTATTGCCCGTCCAGTCACTTAGCGCCGACAATGATCATCACTTTAGCCAGCTAAACCCACTAGGCACAATCACCCATATTCGGGTGAATATTTACCCTGATGGCGGCATTAGTCGCCTGCGCTTATGGGGTAAATCCGTTTAAGGAAATGCGATGAAAAAACTCAGCTTACAGCCGCTTAGCCAAGCGGCCTTTGAGCCCTTTGGTGACGTAGTGGCTTGCGACAGTGTCTCGCCTTTTGCCATCAATGGCGGAACCACTAGTCGCTTCCATGATTTGGCCGAATTACAAGCCAGTGGCAGCCAGGCCAAGCTCATTGTCTCGATATTTCGCGGCCAAGCCTTTCAGCTACCACTCGCCATAAATATGCTGGAACACCACCCCTATGGCAGCCAGTTATTTATGCCCTTGTCCCAACGCCCTTATGTGGTGGTGGTGGCAAAACCTGGTGAGCTAGATGAAGATAGCATTTGCGCCTTTTGGGCGCAGCCTGATCAAGGGGTTAACTACCACAGCGGGGTATGGCATCACCCCTTGATTAGCTTGCAGCAAACTAGCGACTTTTTGGTGATTGATCGAAGCGGCGAAGAAGCAAACTGTGTGGAGCAGCAGCTAAGTGAACGTATCGAGTTGCAGCTAGCTTAGTTGCTCGGCCAAAAAGTCATACACCATGCGCAGTCGTCGGCTGGTATTTAACTCTCGATGAACCACCAGCCATGAGGGTGTGGCAATCGCCGCTAGAGAAGGAAAGGCACGCTCGACCAGCGGCTCATTATCGCCCACCTGCTCGAGCATAAAGCCAATACCTATGCCTTGCTTAACCAATTCCCACTGCACTAAATGGTTGCTCACCACGGTAGGGAAGTTACTTTGCTTAAGCGAGAAGCCTAATTTAGCTAGCTCATTAATCAACTCATCGTCTTTATGAAACGCGAGAAATTTTGCATCCGCTAGGCTTTGAATGGTGCGAGGCTGCGGCCACTTAGCCAAGTAGCTTTTAGCCGCGTACAGATGCACATCAATATCTGCAAGGCGGCGAGCAATCAAGTCCAATTCCGTAGGCTGATACGCCCTAATGGCAATATCTGCTTCTCGGCGTAATAAGTCGCTAGAATCATTGCTGGCGACAATTTCTACTCGAACTCCGGGGGCGTGTAGTCGAAGTTTTTCAACAATACTCGGCAGAACAAAGGCAGCCACAGCTTCCGAAGCCGAAATACATACCTCACCTTCGATGGCTTCTGCTCTGCCAGAAGCGGATAAAGACAAGTTATTAGCCGCTTGGCCCATGGCTTGAGCGTGTGACAATAACTCAACACCACTGGCGGTTAAGCTTAGCCTGCCGCCCACTCGCTCAAACAAGGAAACACCCAGCTCCTGCTCTAAGGCCGTTACTTGCCGGCTTAAGGTAGGTTGAGTCATCGCCAATGCTCGTGCAGCGGCAGATAAAGAGCCCTCTTCAGCGGTGACCAAAAAAGCCCGTGCTCTGTTCCAGTCAAAGTTTATAGAACGCCTATCCATACAAATACGTATACCTATGATGCATTAATGATTATTGCTACCTGTTTTTAGCATGGTTACTATTCACTCAATCGCCGCTAAAGGCAACTCATTAGGGAAAATGTTGATGGATACACGCACCAAGTTTTGGGACAAACATGCCAGCTCTTACGCTAAACGCGCTATTTCAGATATTCCCAGCTATGAGAAAAAACTAGCACTTAGCCGCGAGTACTTTTCTAAAGATGCTACGGCCATTGAAGTGGGATGTGGCACTGGCTCAACCGCTTTACTGCATGCCCCATATCTAAAGCAGATACTCGCCACCGATATCTCAGCTGGCATGCTAGATATCGCGGAGCGAAAACGCCAAGAACAGCAAATAGAAAACCTGAGTTTTCAGCAAGCAACAGTCGAAGAGTTAGTGGTAGATGAACCGGTAGACATTGTCTTTGCGCTTAACCTGATTCACCTATTGGAAGACCAAGAAGCCGCCATTGCAACTATGAAAAGCTGGCTAAAACCAGGTGGAGTGCTCATTAGTAGCACTGCTTGTTTAGGTGACAGAATGAAGTTTTTTAAGCTTATTGGCCCAATCGGTAAAGCCTTAGGCCTGATGCCATTAGTAAGGGTGTTTACCGAGCAAGCGCTGTTAGACAGCTTTCAACAGCAAGGCTTTAGCATCGACACCAAGTGGCGCCCAGAAAAAGCCCTATCGGTGTTCTTGGTGGCGCGAGCTTAAACAGCCTGCTTAAGCGGCGAGTTTATCAAACATTCAGCCACCACTTTTTGCAGCAAGTAGGTCTCACGGGCTACCGACATTCCCGCTTTTGGGTTATTGGCGATAGTCTCTTGGTTATGCGCGATGGCGCTATGAATGTTCAACCAAACCGGCTTCATACCATTGTTGATTTCATAGTCTTCTAAAGCATTGTCGGCAAGCTCGTCATCAATCTGGCACAAATAGCAGTAGGACAACATATGCATATAATCAGCATCATCCTTATACCAGGGGCGATATTCTTCATAGCAGCCAAAGGCCTGAATATCGCGTATATTCTGAGCACCAGTTTCTTCACTCAGCTCCCGCTTTAGGCCTTCAATTAGGTTTTCGCCTTGATCAACACCACCGCCAGGCAAGGTGTAATCATGGTAACGCTCGGTATACATCAATAAAATCTCTTCACCTTTTAAAACGATAGCTCTTGCAGCAATCCGCTCTAAAGCCTTGCCATCAAGAGAGCCAAGATCAGGGTGAACTGTAGATTTTAATAAACGCATAAGATAACAACAGTAGAAAAACGGCTGGCGAATTTAGCAACAAAGCGAGCTACAAGCAAACTGAGTTACAGATAAAATAAAAAAAGGCCTCGCACGCGAGGCCAAACACCACAGGGAATGTGGACTTGCACAAACATTTCTTGCTTCAGCTTTTTCGCAAAGAAATGAAAACTTAAGAGCTTACACTCATTAGAAAGGGGTAATCGGTATAACCTTTCGCGTCGCCACCATATAAGGTGTCTTGATCTAGTTCATTTAGCTCAGCATCTTGCTTAAAGCGCTCGGGTAGGTCGGGGTTAGCAATAAACGGCGAACCAAACGACACCACGTCGGCGTTATCTTCTGCAATGGCTTGCTCAGCACTATTGGCACTGTAGCCTCCATTAGCCATGTAAGCGCCAGCGAAACGGCTGCGTAGTTGGCCAAAATCAAAGCCTTCACTACTCGCACCTGCAAAATTTTCTACCACGTGAAGATAAGCAAGCTTCATTGGACTGAGCTGCTCAACTAAGTAGTTAAACAAAGCTTGAGGATTACTCTCGGACATAGAATTAAAAGTGCCAGTTGGAGAGATTCTAATCCCCACTCTGCCCGCTCCCCATACCTCTGCCACCGCTTGAGTGACTTCTAAGCTTAGGCGCGCTCGATTTTCGATAGAGCCGCCGTAAATGTCGTCGCGCTGGTTAGTTCCGTCTTTAAGAAACTGATCCAGCAAGTAGCCGTTGGCGGCGTGAATTTCTACGCCGTCGAAGCCTGCTTTTTTAGCGTTAATCGCACCTTGTTTAAACTGCTCAACAATTGAAGCTAGCTCTTCTGTTTCTAGCGCTCGCGGCGTTTCAAAATCTAGAAATCCCTGTTCAGTAAAGGCTTGCCCTTCAGCGGCTATCGCCGATGGCGCTACCGGCAAGCTGCCATCTTGCTGAATCACCGAATGAGAAATGCGCCCAACATGCCATAGCTGCAGCACAATTTTAGAGCCCTTGGCATGCACAGCATCGGTAATTTTTTTCCACCCAGCGATTTGTTGTTCGCTATGAATACCCGGTGTAAACGCATAGCCTTTAGCTTGCGCAGAAACCTGAGTAGCTTCGCTAATAATCAGCGCTGCACTCGAACGTTGAGAATAGTATTCCACATTAAGCTCGTGGGGGTAGTCGCCTGGTTGAGCGGAGCGAGAGCGGGTAAGTGGCGCCATAACAACACGATGTTTCAGTTCAATATCGCCCAGTTTAATTGGCGAAAATAGTGTACTTAAAGACATATCTCTATCCTTTGGGTCATTAAAAGTAACAAATAAAACTTGAGCGAATTACTTAGTCAGTATGCTGTCCGCATTGCGTAAGTAGTCGGCAAACAGCGAGTTAAAATCTTCAACTACCGAGCCCGACACTTCCGGCAAAGCCAGTAAGCGTTGCCCTAGTGCTTTTAACTTGGGAAAGTCTGCAAGTAAATCGCGCTCAAACAAGCGTTCTATAGCCGTAAAACGAGTAAACAATGGTGCTAATGCGGTGTCGATTAAGGCTAAATCCTTGCCGTTAAAAAAGTCCTTATCACTGCTTAGGCCTTCAAGGCGCGAGAGCTTGTCGTTAAGCCCTACCTGCGCTTGGTCAAAGTCTTGTTGGGTTTTAGCCAATGAAGTTTGATACTGCGCCATTAATACTTGGCTAGAGAACTCTATCCATGCGCGATCTTTGGCTTTTTGAAGCGGGTCACTTGGCATTAAAGAGCCTTCGGTAATTTCATCCAAGAATTCATTTATCACCGCAGATTCAAACAAGACATCATCGCCATACTTCAGCACTGGCACTTTGCCTAAAGGAGATAGTGCTAAAAACCAGTCTGGTTTGTTGGCCAAATCAATGTACTTAATCTCAAAGTCGATGCCTTTGTGTAATAAGGTAATCACCGAGCGTTGTACAAAGGGGCAAAGCTTAAAACTTATCAGTTCAATGGTTTGATCCGGCTTATAAATGGCTGACATCGAGTGATTCCTTGTATAAATTAACAAATATGCGCTTGGCCAATCGATATAACTTTTGTATCCAAACGAAACATAGTATCTTTTGGTAACTATAAGAAGGCTTGTAGCGATCTACAAGTACGCACTAATTAGATATTTAGTTTCCTCGAGGTGCCTAATGTTGGATTCAGCGGCTTCTAGCCCAGAAAAAAATTGTGAAGTTTCTTTGACAGAGCAAAAGCATGAATGCCCTGTTTCTACCGCCATTGAAGTGATAGGTGGAAAATGGAAGGTGATTATCTTGTATCAGCTACGTGGTAAAACGCTGCGTTTTGGTGAGCTAAAGCGAGAAATCCCTAAAATCACCCAAAAAACCTTAACTCAACAATTGCGTGATTTAGAAAAAGATAAGCTGATAGAGCGCAAAGTATTTGCCGAAGTGCCGCCAAGAGTGGAGTACACCCCAACCGCCTTAGCCGAGCAGTTAAACCCTGCTTTAGACTTGCTGTGTGGCTGGGGAAAAGCCTATCAAAAGGCCCACGAGTAACTTAAGTACGCCGCAACAAAACATCGCGAATTAAGCCCAGCGCCTGTTTGAGTTTATTTAGATCAGGAGTGGCCATTAAGCTAATGCGCACTGCCGAACGTTGTGGCTTATCAATAGAAAAGTGGTGATCAGCGCTTAGGTGAACCCCTTGTTTTCGCATTACTTCGACAAAGGCCTTACTCGTCCAGCCATCTGGTAGATATAGCCAAAGATGAAAAGCGCTATGCCGTTCATGATCTTGGTTAACAAACTCTAACTCACTAAGCAGCTGCTTTGCTAAGTGCTGTCGTCGAGTAGCTTGGGCTTTTTGCCACTGAGCTATTTTAGCTACATCTCCAGCTTTAATTAACTGGCATGCCAACTGCACCAGCAAAGGAGACGGTAACCACAAGGTTGTTCTTACCAAATTGATGTAATCTTCGCGCAACTCATTGGGGACCACCAACACGCCCAAACGCAAACTAGGTGACACTGATTTAGACAAACTATTTAAGTACACCGTTTGTTTTGGAGCAAAATGGTAGAAGGGTTTAATCTCTTGCTCAGTTAAAAAACCATAAATATCATCATCTATCACCGTGATGGGGCTGCCTTTAACCACTTTAGCAAGCTGCTCTCTTCGCTGATTAGGCATCACGCTGGCAGTGGGATTTTGGCAAGAAGCCACCAACACCAAGGCGCTAATTGGCTGCGCCTGTTGCTGCTGGCTTAAAGATTGAGGCAGGATACCAAATTCATCCATTTCGATGGCAACAGGCACCCTGCCCGTTTGTCTTAATATCGACAAAATACCTGGGTAGCAGAGCCGCTCTACCGCTACCCTATCTCCTACTTGAGTGGTGGCAAGAATCGCCACTAACAACGCGTGTTGAGCACCATGACATATTATGAGCTGCTCTTGGTTACATCGAATGCCTTGAGCTTCCACCCACTGATGTAGCACCGCTAATTGTTCTGGATTGCCTTCGTCATCTTCGTAACCACAAAATGCAGGTAAGTTAGAGGCAGATAGTTGCTGCAACTGAATACTTAATGGGGATATTAAAGGCGCATGTAAAGGCGCAATGAGAGACAAATTAAGTTCATCACCCGTACGTCCCTTAATGCCATCACTCAGGTTAACATTTAGTGATACAAAGCTGCCTTTGCCAACGCCAGAGCTTATTAGGCCTTTGCGCTCTAAATCTTGGTAGGCCTGACGTACTGTAACAGCGCTGCTTCCTAGCGTTCTTGCCAACACTCGATGGGCGGGTAACTTAGCTTGATAACTGAGCTGGCCTTTTAAAATAGCATTTTCAATACAGCGGGCGATCTCTAGATATAAGGGACGAGCTTGCGGATTGAAACCCGCCAACAAGGCTTGCATAAAGGTAAAAGGCTTCCATCAACTCTAAGCTTTAATAAGTCCCTATTGTGCACGCCACTCTCTCTTTAGCAAGCTAAGCAATTAACTATCGATTGAGTTTTGCTCAAGCCAAGCTGGTGCAGAGCGCTTTGTCCACTTTGCGAATGCCATTTTTTCACCAAGGTAAAACTCTCTATAAGCACTCACCGCGTTGTTTGGCTTTTTATATTGCTCAGGCATGGCTTGAGCAAACTCACTTAGCCCCGCACTAGGGTACTTAAATTCACCTAATTTATTCAGTACCGCTATCGACTTGTGATCAACGCTCTTGTTGTAGCGAAACCGGTATTCTTGATTCAGGGCTAAAGTGAGTTGTTTGAGCCACAAATAGTTATCGTAAGATTGCTCCACCCACAATACGCAAGGATGGTTAACATGCGTGGATTTGTAAGGAGTAACAAAGCCCTTTTTATTTAATGCAGTGCACAACATTTGCACGCTTTCTAAAATCATTTTAACCACATGTTGATCGCAGTGGTATTCAGCACATCTTGTTATATCTTGGTCTAGGATAAAAATGTTCATCAGCAATCTCTTGTTAGCACTCACTGCACGCTGCTAAACGCAGCAAACCTTAATTTCCTAGGAATACGTAAGCAGAGCGTTAATCGATTTATCGCCCTCGGCTTTAATGTGCAAGCAAGCTGTAAAATGAACCAGTAAAACAAGTCAATTTGTTAGTGGCTTGAGCCCAAACTGATATTGGGTTTACATTGAACTAGTTCAATGTAAACCTCTTTGTCATATTGTGGTGTTAGCCACTTAACTGCTCTTAGGGTAAAGGAAGACATGATGACTACAGTAACTAAAGCCACCGTTGCATTTATTGGTCTTGGAACAATGGGCTTTCCAATGGCGGGTCACTTAAGCCAGCAAGGCTACCAAGTGGTGGTTTACAACCGTACCGGTGCCACTGCTAAAAAGTGGTTAGCCAAGTATCAAGGTAAACAAGCTTTTAGCCCGGCAGAAGCCGCTAGCCAAGCAGACCTAATATTAACTTGTGTTGGCAACGACCAAGACTTGCAGCAGGTTTACCTTGGCGAACAAGGCATTATTGGCGCAGCAAAGTCAGGCAGCATTTTAGTTGACCATACCACCGCTTCGGCAGAGATTGCCTGCGAGCTAGCTACTGCTGCCAAAGCCCATCAGCTAGAGTTTCTCGACGCACCGGTATCAGGTGGTGAAGCCGGTGCAGTAAACGGCTGCCTAACAGTAATGGTAGGCGGAGAACAATCGACCCTAAGCAAAGTAGCAGCCGTTTTTGATTGCTATGCCAAAGCCGTTAACTTAATAGGACCCGTAGGCTATGGTCAGCGCTGCAAAATGGTCAATCAACTTTGTATTACTGGTATCTTGCAAGGTTTATCAGAAGCGCTAAAGCTGGCAGGTGCCGCTAAGCTAGACATCAACAAAGTTGTAGAGGTGCTGCAGCACGGCGCAGCGGGAAGCTGGCAACTGAGCAATCGAGCCAGCAGCATGACAGCCAATGAGTTTGACTTTGGTTTTGCCATTGATTGGATGAGAAAAGACTTAGCAATATGCTTTGATGAAGCAGACAAACTGGGTGTTGCCTTACCATTAGCCAAACAAGTTGATAATGAATATGCCAAGTTACAACAGCGTGGCTATGCTCGCGCCGATACTTCTGTACTTATCAAACAGTTCGACGACGAACAGCGCTAATTGCCCCCTCGTTGCTTAATCAAGCAGCAAACTGCAGATAAAAAAAACCTAAGGCCAGAGGCCTTAGGTGGGAGTCACGCGAGAACGTGAATACTTAAAAACAATAGAAGTTCAAAAAACGAAAAAGAGCACGACAACACATACCCGCAACAGCACCAAGGGAGTAAGTATGGTGTCTACCAGCATGCTTGCATCTGTCTTGCCTAGCGCAGCGGCTCAAACTGACAACTTTTTCGCTAGCACTGTCTAATGTTAACCCATCTCAGGCAAAGCAAGCTCAATTGGCAAAACTTGACTGTAAGCTTTGATGTACAGTGATTTATGCTAGTACAAAAACAGCTAGATTTTCAGCTTTAGCTTGCGCCAATGCTGCAGCTAGACTAAGCTCGCGCTCAAACGGCATGGCATAAAAATATTGCCAAGCCGAGTCCAATTACTATTTTCCACTGGGTACTTAAAATGACTGTTATCTCTGTTCCTGATTTAGCCAAACCACAAGTTAAAAGCCACCATAAAGCCCGCCACTTAAAAAAGATGGCGATTGGACCATTCGCACAAACCTGTGCCGAAATCCGCTTCGTAGCAGACATTGAAAAATTTGATGAAGTAGATGCAGAGTTAGCTAATACTCAACAGCAGCAAGGCTGGGAGCTATTTATCGCCTACTTTAACGAGCAGTATCATGTAGCCATTAACTTCTTCACTGAGCAAGCAGAGCTAGACGCAGTGATTGAACTGGCCAATGCTGCCATTGTAAAAGTACTGGGTGAGGTTGAGTTGCAAGTACTTGCTGGCGACGCAAACTACGGTGATTGGGACAGCTGCTACAGCAACTAAGCCAATAAAAAAGGCGTAAGTAATAACTTTACGCCTTTTGCTTTCACTAGTGATTCGCTATGTATACATAGCGCAATCGTAGCTAGTAACTAAATTCAAGCTTTCTAATACTGTTCAACTGATTTAACGCACGAAGGGTCATTTTAAGCGGTACCCAGACAAAATAGGCTGAGGCAATAATCACCATTGCCGGATCGGCATATACTGCAAATGCGGCGTAAGCACTTTTACTTAATAGCATCGCCACAACAAAGCCAAGCAACACCGCCCCGCTTATTACACTGTCCATTAACCATTGTTTCGCTTCTGCATCCAGCAGCAGCGACTGTTTACTCGCTCTTGTGAGGATCAGATAAGTCGCTATACAGCCCACAACATTAATCAGCCCGAACACCAAGGCTAAACCGGTATCCACATCGCGGCCACCATTTACTATGGCCAATACTGCAGATCCAAATGAAAACAAACACATAGCACTAATCGCTAAACCTTTGAAGGCCACCACAGCCGGCTCTATCATTAGCGCTTTATTGGGCTGTTCTTCAAATACAGGGTGTTTTCTTAACGCTAGAGAGCCCAATGAAACTAGCGTTAACGCTAGACTCACCAAAGAATAGGCACCATCAAATACAATCACTAAAGAACCGGCCCAAAAACCAAGGCTGATACCGAGTAAAGCAAACAAAAAGGAGGAAAAACTAGAAAAACTTAACAGCGTTTTTTCTGATACAGCGGAGCGAAACATTTAACTACTTATGACGCCTTTTGGCATCATAACCTTCTATCAAATAATAAAAGTTCGCTATTGTAGTGGTTAAATAACCCACATTCAAGCCAAATTCTCCGCTGCAAAATCAGCAGTAGAGAGCCAAAACGCAAACCTAGTAATGTGCCTTAATTCTCTGACTCAACTAAGGCTTTAATCTTGTGGGCTTTTTCAAAATGATCGAGCTGGTGAGTTTCTATCCACCACCTGGCGGCTTCCATTAGCAACTCGGGCTTATCATTTTTATTGGCAAAAAACGCGTAGAAAGACAAACCTACATTACTACCTTTAGCCTCAATTTTGCTTTGGCATACCTTAATAATATGGGCGCGCAAGCTTGCTCTCATAATCTTTGTTATTCCTGCAACTGCCAACCTGGCGCAATGTTTAAGCCCGATACATTTGCCAGTACCTTGCTGTCTTTTAAGGCCAATTGGTATTCGCCACCACTCAAACTGTGTTGTTTGGAACAATCAACATTCCATTGGCGTAATAAATACCCCGCCAGCGCAGCGCGTACTTCAAGTTTAAGCGCCCCTTCATGCATCGCATAATCAAGTTCGATGGCTTGTGGGTAATGCAAGCTAGGGTGAGCCACCAGCTCCAACTCAACAATGTGATTCCATTGTTTGTCGTATTCGCGCGCTTCTAGCGTGGCAATTGACTGATCAAGAACTTCCAATTGGGTAAAGCGAGTACATACAAAATCTCTAAAGCTACCACTGACTCGGTCAAAAGCTCTAACATGCCAGCGGTGGCCATTATTGACTAAACTGTGAGGCACTATTTCCCGGCTGCTTTCGCCGGAAGATATAGACAGATAACTGCACTTTAGCGGTACGCGGTGATGAATAGCACGCATAATAGAGGCAATAAAATCAGCCTTAGGATGCACCAATCTAACCGCATCAAAGCAGGTATCACTAGGCTCTAGCGGAAATGATAAGCCGTCACCAAAACCATGAGACAGACCCGTTAATATCGCTTCTGGATTATGAGAAAACAAAGGAGAGAATTGATCCCTGCGTAAATACCTGCGTGCTTTATGATCTAAAAAAGCATTATTAGGCGCAAGTTGCTTATAGCTAGCGAGATCGCGGGTAGCAGCAGCAAGCCCTGTTTGAAATCGACTAATTAAGTCGGCTCTACTCACTTCGCCAAAATACTCTAGGCTAAAATCAATAAAGGCCAGTCGGCTTCTTTGTCCATGGTTCAGTTCATTCAAATCCATTTTGCTTCGCTCTATTCATCTCGAAAAGACAAATACTAACAAGCACCTTAGGCATAGGCAATCATTTTGATTAGGTATAAACATGCCTGTGACATTGGCCTATTTTAAGCTGTAAAAAGCATCATAAAGCGCGCTGAGCAATTACTATTTTTCACAAATTAGGTCGCTATTTTTCACCATAAAGCTTTCTGCCTCGCAAAATCAGCAAGCACCATGAAATAAACTAATTTATTTTTATCAAGAACTTAGCAAATTACCATCAACCAATGTCACACATCTAGATCACATTCACTAAGTCCAAAGCTGGTTCTGAGCATTTTTTGCCCAGCACAAAATATAAACTATCACTGTTAGCGCTAACAAAAATAATAATGATCAATTGTAAGGATGAACAATGACAGTTTTTTCAACTACGCGCCCATTGCTAAGCTGCGCAATAATCGGCTCAGCATTGATGTTAAATTGCGCCAGCTTTTCGGCCAGTGCCGCATTAAGCAAACAGAATTTAGCCAATTCTGGATATTGGGGAGGTATATTGCTTCCCAACGACACTGCGATTAATGCATCAGAACTGAACAGCATATATAACCGTTTTGTCGACAACTATATCGTTAATGCCGGTACCGACATGGCACGAGTTAAATGGGGTTCGGGCGGTGCGTTGCGGGATGGCAGTGGCAACGTAAGTAAAGATGCTTACGCAACCGCCTCTGAAGGTATGGGTTACGGAATGCTAGTTACCGCTTATGGCGATGACAAAACTCGCTTCGATAAACTCTTTCGGTTTTATAGAAAAGCCTTAGATGATAACAATGCTGATTTAATGCCTTGGTTAGTGTGGAGCAATGCCTCGCCAGTAACCAACGATATTTGTTATGGCATTGTTGGCCAAAGCCAAACCTGTTTTGGCGCGGGTGGTGGCGGCCCAGCCACCGATGGTGATATTGATATTGCCATGGCACTGTTTGTTGCCGCGGATAAATGGGACAACCCCGATATTGATTATCGCGCAGAGGCGATTCACATTGTAAACGAACTGCACGATAACTGGTTGCATTGGTGCGCTGATGACGGCGGTACTTGGGTGGTAAAACCTTATCAAAAGTCTAACTTCGACCCATGTAATGATGAAATTGATGCCTCTTATTCAATACCGGCATTCTTTCGTTACTTTGCGGAGGTAGCTGCGGTAGACAGCTCGGTAAAAAATGCTAATGACCGCTGGAACTCAGCTGCGCGCGATCTATACAGCAAGTTACTCGACAAACAAAAAGCTGGTCCAAATGGGGATAAAACCTTTGTTCCAGATTGGATGAAGTTAGATGGAAGCGCGGTTACCGGCAGAAGCACCAACTATGGCTCTGATGCTTCACGTATTCCTTGGCGCGTCACCATGGACTACGCCTGGTATGGAAGCAGTGAGTCGCAAGACTGGACACGCCGCTTAATCAATGACTTGGTAAATAATTCCAATAATGGCGGCATTGCCGATATTAACGCTGATATTTCCCAAGCCACTGGAAACTCTGCTGGTTATAACGGGCGTTCTTTCTCTGGAGGATTTGCGGTAGCCGCAATGCTCTATAACTGGTACCCAGACAATGCCAACGATTACACCGAGCATTGGGTGGATGAAACCTTAAATGGCAGCCTACCTTGGAACATTGGGGCTAACGGTTACGAAAACGCCAATAACGATTACTACGGCATGGCGCTTTCGGCTTTATATGCACTTACTCTCACCGGCAATGCCTATAAGCCAGCACTAAATTAGGCTTGAGTGTTAGGCTTGAATTCTAGGGTTAATTTAGCGGTATAACCCTAGTCCATGACCAAGGTCTCGCCAATTTTCATGGTAATAAACGGTGCCGACGCAGCTTCGGAGCTACTTAAATCTCCTAACAGCTCGGCGGGCTCCATCACCGGCTCTGCAGTAAGCGGGTAAGTTCCCCAGTGCATGCCAATAGACAGTTTGGCTTTTACATCTTGATGCACTTTTATCGCTTCGGGAACATTAACGTGCTGGTCTTTCATGAAGCCACGTGGTGAGTAAGCGCCAATAGGAATAAATGCCAGATCGATTTCTCCTGCTCGCTCGCCTATCTCTTTAAAATCATAAGGGTTATAGCCGGTATCTCCAGCAAACCAATAACGCTTGCCGTTAAACTCAATGAGCCAACTGGCCCAGTGGCTTTTATTGCGATCAAACAAGCCTCGTGCCGACCAATGTTGGCTAGGTGTAGCGGTTACCAAGGCCTCACCCTTTTGCTGCGAGCCCCACCAAGGTAGTTCGGTAATGTTGCTTGGTTCAATATCCATTTTTTCAAACCAAACGCCTAAGCCTTCTGGCACAAAATAATGGGTAGAATTTCCGAAGTGCTCAATGGCCTTTTTATCCAAGTGATCATAGTGATTATGAGAAATAACCACAAAGTCCACGCTAGGTAGTTCTTCTGGATTAAAGGTGAGTGGCACTAAACGTTTTGGTCCGGCAAAGCTTACTGGCGATACTCGCTCACTAAAAACCGGATCGGTAAGAAAAGTTAGCTCTGGCAATTGCACCAAAAAGCTGGAGTGACCTAACCAAGTCACCTTAGTGCCAGCATGACTATTATTAAGCAGTTCCACATCAACATCTTGGCGCGGCACGCGGTGAGCTTCGGCAGCTTGATCAGACCATTTCGTATCGCCAAAAAAGCGAACATAAAGAAACTTAAAGGGGTTTTTAGCGATCGGCTCAAGATGGTTATTTTGATACTCTTTATCCGAGGAACTACAGGCAATAACTAAGCCCACCGCGGCCAAAATCAACAATTTTACAAATAGCTTCACGCTTTACATCCCTTAAATCTTTTCCAAGAAAACTCACTCTAGTGTCTAGCCACAAGCTTTGGCAAGTTGCTAAACAATAAAAAAGCGCTGGGGTTTACCAGCGCTTTTTCGTGATACGGCTTTATTTAGTCCAACTCATATTCTTTACTTAAACTCATTACACTCACTCGCCCTTTGCCTTCAGCCTTAGCACGATATAAGGCGCGGTCAGCTTGTTTGAGTAACCAATCCTCGTTTAAGTCACTGTGCTCTACGCCACCACAATCGGTAATACCAATTGAGCAACTAAGATCGGGTAAATTATCCACCAAATCTGGTTTTTCAGCCCATGCGCGTAACTGATCTTTGAAGTAGTTTTTCTTGTGCAAATTGGCTAGTAAACGCTCAGCGGTAAGCTTTGCTTGATCGTGTTTAGCGCTGGGGAATACCACCACAAATTCGTCGCCTCCCCAGCGGGCAACAATGTCGCCAGCACGCATGGTATCTACTAACAAATCTGAGAAAGCCGACAGTACTTTGTCGCCAACATCGTGGCCGAGTAAGTCGTTTACAATCTTAAAGTTATCTAAATCGATATAGGCCAAAGAACAGTGATAAGTGCCAGCCTGTTGCTCAAACATCACCAGCTCTTGCTCTAAACGCGCCAACAATGCTTGTCTGTTGAGCAACCCAGTAAGCGAGTCGGTAGTAGACATCTTAAGCAGGTTTTCTCGGTGCTTAAGCTGCTGCAATTGGCTGCCTAACTGGCGGCTAATTAGGTTAAGCGTATCTTGGTCTTGGCGGTCAAAATATCGATTACTGTTAAAGTTACAAAGAGTTAAAGCGCCGTATAAATGCTCATCAACAAATATAGGCAAACAAGCGACCGAGTTATAGGTGGCACGTTTTCCATCTTCACCTTTGGAACTAAAACTATTGTTTATCCAAGTACTCTGGTTATCTTTCATATGTGCTAAGTATTGCTCTACTTGCTCTTTGCTAAGCAATTTACCTACATGTGCCCATTCTTGCCAACCTTCGCTATCTAAATGATGCACCATGCCTACTTGCACGGTAAAGTTACCACAAACCAGTTTTAAGCTTTCAACCGCTAAATCAATAGTGCTTTCAAAGCGCTCAGGCAGTGATTGCATGCGACTAATGAGCTGCATTTCTCTTAAACGCTGCTGCACTTGGCGGAGCTGAGTATCCTGTTTAGCACTGCGAACCAAATCATCAAGATTAAGGTGAATAGGCGCTAGCTGATAGCTATTAATATCTTTGGCATAAAACACTTCGCGCTTATCAATGGTGGTTTTTATGTCATTAAAAATTTCAGTGAATCGCGGCAAAATAAGCACTTCACACATGGCTAGGCTATTGTTCAGCAAGTTATCACAGGCTTCCCATTTACCGCGGCGGCTATACACTTCTAATAGCTCGGTGCTGCACTGCGGCAACAAACGGCTATCCATGTCGACTACTTCGCCAAGTAGCGCTGGTGCTTCTTCGAAAATCTCTTCGGCTTTATCTAAGCGACCATCTACCACCTCGAGCGCACCTTGTAACAAGGCTTTTAAAAATGCGCCAGTGCCAGAGGGCTTAAAAGGCAAACCTTGCATACGCTCTAAACATTGTTGGGCGCGAGCACGCTCGCCGAGTTTAGAATGACAAAAGCCTTTTAAGCTAAATACGTCGTAGAGGTTTCTAAAAGGGAAGTGAGTCATTTGTCTAATTCGACAAATTCTTACTAGCTGCTCCAATACATCACAAGCTTGTTGGTAATCGCGGGTGCAAAAATATAGCCAAGCGAAGTTATACAAAGTCACCACCAACTCAGAGTAGTCACCGGTGTGCCTAGCAATATCGTAAGCGGCCAAATACTGTTCTTGAGCTTCTGGGTATTTTTCTAAGAGGGTATTAAAGTAGCCGGTGCCGTTATACATTCGCACCCGTTCACTGGCTTCACCAAGTTCTTCGCGAATACGCGAGCTAACACCAAAACAGCGGAAGGTGGCATTGTAACGGCTAATATAAGAGTAAATAATGCCCTTGCTATGATAGCTTGCAGCGATACCTTGTCGATGGCCAATTCGGCGCGCTAGCTTTAGCGCTTTTTGAGTAAAATCTAAAGCAATCTTTGAATCTAAATCTTCATAAAAACGTAGGTAGGTATAGTAGTTACGCAGGGCATATAGCCGTGAGCAATCCATGTTGTATTGCTGTAACTCACTGTCTAAATGGGCAAACTCAGCCAACTTTAGCGGCGTAGATGATTTATCATGAGCGTAAAAGTTTACGAATAAGGATTGCGCGACCAAGTGACCATTGGTTGCTTGACCCGCCAGTTCTAAGGCTGCTTCTGAGCATTGCATTGCTTCTTCAAAGCTCTGCTGTTGCACCAAGGTAACGCTGAGCAAATTTAACAGCCGTACCTTGTCGTAAGTATTGTTTAAAGACTCTTGGAAAACTTGAAGAAGCTCTAATTCTGTTACCGCGGCATTCAGCTCACCTTGATACAACAGGGCTTCTGCCAAGAATAGCTGCAGCCTTACTTTTAAGCTGCTTTCTAAATCAGAGCTATCTAGCATTAAACGGGCAGCAACTTCCGCCTCTGGCCAGGCCATAAATGCGATGTTTTCTGCTACTAAGGTTTCAGCACTTTTTACACATTCTCGATATTGCCAGTGAACCTTTAGCGGAGATTGGCTAGCAGGCACCTTGTGCAATAAGGTGGTGTCATCTAACCAATCTAAGAAACCTTCCCAAGCTTCATCGTCTTGGCGATTAGCCAGTGCATATTGGGTATCTACGGAGGTAAGCACTAACACTGGAATACTCAGCTGATTAGCGACTAAAGCTTGCATTATTTTAATTGCAGAAGCAGAGGCAAAATGCCAGCCACTTACTACCACAATCGCAGGCTCAACAAATAACTTAGCGACCAACGCGATAATCGCGTTTTCAATAGACTGCTGTTCGAAATAAAGATCGTCAACTAACACCAGCTCGCTGCGCTCAAAACGCTCGCCTTTAAACATGGCACACAAATTTTGTTGTAGTGGAACAAAATCAGTAACACTAGCGGCTAGCTCTTCAGCACTATAGTTAGATTGCTCGAAACGGCGAATTAGCAGCGCAAATAACGCGCTGTAAGGAGAGTAAGCACTCAAATTGTTGAGGCTTATCATGTACAGAGGAACGCCTTGTTGTTCTGCAAAATCAGAGGTGCAACGGGCTAAATTATCGGAATCTGAGCTTTGGAAAAAACTAAAACTGGTTGATCCACCTAAGGTACGCTGCCAATCAATTGACAAACGTTTTGCAAAACTGTCCATCTGGGGCATGGTTGAAATCGCCCTCCTAGGCTAAATTTACCGCTGATATACTAATTTATTTACCTATTTATCGCTGCCAAGATGGTCACATAAAAAGGCGGGAAAATCGTTAACAAACAGGGATAAGGCAAAATCTGATAAGTTGGTCAATATTCTTATACTATAAATACCAACAAAGACCTGTTAAGCAAGGCTCTCTTGCTCAAAAATATCAGCGAATAGCTCGATATTATCCACTCGCATGTCGTACCATAAGCTCTCATACTAAGCAGCGCTATTTTAATGTCTTTAACTCACCAACAACAAGCAAAACTTAAGCAACTCAATCAAGCTAGCAGCATTTCTGATGTCGTAACTATTCAGTCACTTTGGGGTGGTTATGGCGAACTACTTAGAGTGAAGTTTGAACAGGGTATTCGCCCAAGCTTGGTGGTTAAAAATATCGCTTTTCCAGAGCAAACTAAGCACCCGCGTGGATGGAATACTGCTCGTTCTCACCAACGTAAAGTTCATTCTTATCAAGTTGAACTAGCTTGGTATCAGCAGTTTGCCCAAGATTGTGACCAGCACTGTTATGTGCCTCAGCTCATCGACTCAAGCCAGCTCAATGGACAGCAAAGCATTGTATTGGAAGACCTACAAACCCTGGGTTATAGCGAAGTAAAACATGAAATAGACATAGAGCAAGCTTTTGTTTGTATTCGTTGGTTAGCCTATTTTCATGCCCGTTTTTTACAACGCTCAGCCTCTTCACTGTGGGCACAAGGGGGCTACTGGCATCTAGCCACCCGCCCCGACGAGCTAGCCGCCATGGCCGAGTCACCATTAAAACAAGCCGCTTTAGCGATTGACCAAAGCTTGCAATCAAGTGACTACTCTTGCCTTATTCATGGAGATGCCAAGCTGGCTAACTTTTGCTTTAATCAAGCACTAAGCCGAGTAGCCGCGGTCGATTTTCAATACGTAGGTAAGGGTTGTGGCATCCAAGACTTGGCCTTGTTCATAGGCAGCTGCCTCAGTGAACAACAGTGTTTTGAGCAAGAAAAAAGCATTATTGACTACTACTTTAAAATGCTGCAACAAGCCCTTGAACACTATGCTATTCCTGATGTTAACGTCGCAAAACTAGAGCAACAATGGCGTGACTTATATCCGTTTTCTTGGGCTGACTTTGAACGCTTTTTGCAAGGCTGGAGCCCCGGCCACTGGAAACTAAACAGCTACAGCCACCAACAAACCCAGTTAGCACTCAAGGTTTTGGCAGGAAGTGACAATGACTAAGCACAAGATACACTGCCCTTTTAGCTCTGCTCAAATGCAACAGTTTGTTAGCGTAGCCATAAACGCCGCCAAGCAAGCTGGTGAATACATTGCAGCTTACCCAAGAGAGCAGCTAAAGGTAGAACACAAATCTCAAGACTTAAGTTTAAGTGCACAGGTGGTTACCGAGGTAGACAGACACTGTGAAAGGATGATTCTCAACACGCTTAAGCCAATCTCTCAGCTGCATCAACTAGCAACTCTCGCCGAAGAAAATACCGAGGGCTTCGATTTAGAACAACATCCGCGCTTTCATTGTGAAGCCTTTTGGGCAATCGACCCCTTAGATGGCACTCTGCCCTTTATCGAAGGCAGCGATGGTTATGCGATATCAATAGCTTTGGTCAACAAAGCCGGCCAAGCCCTTCTGGGCTTATGCTACCTCCCCTTTAGTGACACCCTTTACCATAGCTACTTTAATCCCGACTCTCAGCAATATACCAGTTTTAAACAGCAGCTTACTTTTAAGCAGAAAAAACCAAGCAAGCTAAAAGATATAGACTCCACCTTGCTAAACTTTTATTGCGATAGAAGCAGCCTTAAACTCCCTTATTTTGAACAACTTAAGCAGCAGTTAGAGCAACTTGCCAAACGCCTTGGCTATTCTAAATTGCAAGTTTTAAGTAGTGCTGGAGCCGTAGTAAACGCTTGCTCTGTAATCAGCGAGCCTGACGCCCTTTATTTAAAACTGGCGAAACGCACCCAAGGTGGCGGTAGTATTTGGGACTTTGCCGCCAGCGCGAGCATCGCCCAAGGATGCGACGTTTGGGTAAGTGACAGCAACGGCCACGCCTTAGAACTTAACAACCCAAGCAGCTTTATGAACCTAAAAGGCATACTCTTTGCCAGTAATTCAAGCTTAGCGAAACAAGTACTGGCCTTAGAGTTAAACCAACAGTTTAGTGATGTTTAGGTAAGTGACGAAAACAGCAGATTTAGCGGCATAGCGCAAAGCTTTCATACTCAAAGGAAGAGTCAGATTGATCGAATTTAAAGGAAACAACACCCTCGTTGTTAAAGGGAAAGATGAATATAAACTATCGCGAATACATTCTGTATCAGCCAAGCCCTTAAGTATTAAGGATCAGTGCTTACACTTTATGTCTTGTGCGCTGTCTTTTTCCACTATAGGCTGGATTGGTGCGTATTCAGCTCCCGTGCTAGCGTCTTATTTTGCATCTTTTCTGTTTGGCCTTGGGCTTTTATGGGCACTTTTTACTTTTAGACGATATGAGCTGCGAGCCGGATTTAAAGCAGTGGACGAAACCGGTGATTTTGAAGTGCCGATTTGTCGTTGTATTAAGCAACGAGACTTTAGCCGGTTAAAACAAGCTGCAGAAGACATATCGCAGCGCTTAAACTCACCATCCTCTAAACCATACAAGCCTCTATAAGACAAAATAAGATGCCAGATCCCAATTTGAGTAAAGTAGTCGCCTTTGCTACGTCACAAGAACTTAGTAAGTGGCTTGAAGACAATCACGCAAACCAAAGTGAATTGTGGATAAAGATATTCAAGAAGCACACTGCTACGCCAAGTGTTACTTGGGATGATGTTGTGATTGAAGCGCTGTGCTGGGGATGGATTGACGGCATCAAAAAGTCTGTTGATGAGCAAAGCTATCTGCAAAGGATCTCCCCTAGAAAACCTCGTAGCAACTGGTCGAAAAGAAACCGCCAACATGTAGAGCGTTTAATCCAAGATGGCCGAATGACCTCCTTTGGCTTATCACATGTAGATGCCGCTAAAGCTGATGGAAGATGGGAGAACGCCTACTCGGTGAGTGAAATGGAAGTCCCCGAAGACTTCTTAACAGCACTACAACTTGAGCCTAGTGCGCAACAGTTTTATGCAACACTCACTAAATCAAATCGCTATGTAATTGCCCACGGCTTGCTTAGCGCCAAAAAGCCCGAAACCAGACAAAAGCGCTTTGCCAAATACTTAGATTTACTCGCTCGTAACCAAAAGCCGACTTAGCTTTTAGTGTCTGGTTTAACCGAGCTGCATAATTGAGGAGCTTCTCTTGGAACTAGATAAAACCATATCGAAGTTATTCTTAGCTAACGATGACAGCTGGTTGAAACATGCCAACCCTTGGTCGGTGTGGAGCAGATTTGCAACCCTGCCATTTGTTGTATTAAGCATTTGGTCTCGAGTTTGGATAGGCTGGTACTGTTTGATTCCAATATCCATGCTTGTGGTTTGGCTGTGGCTCAATCCAACCTTGTTTGCCAAACCCAAGAATTACGACAACTGGACAGCCAAAGCAGTTTTAGGCGAGCGGATATTAATGAAACGCAAAGAGCAGCCTATTCCCCGCTCTCACGCCAAGGCCGTTATTATCCTAAATACCTTACAGTGTTTAAGTGGTTTAGTATTGATTTATGGATTGTGGAGCTTAAACCTAAACCTTACATTTCAAGGCGTCATCTACATCTATCTAACTAAAATGTGGTTTTTAGATCGGATGGTTTGGCTTTATGAATCAAGTAGTTCAACTCAGTAAGCTTTGGCAAATCGCCTTGCTCTAGGCTAAAGCCCAAATCCACTCACAAGAAAGCCAGGACTAGCCTGGCTTTTTATCAACGAGTTAAAGCAACTACACAGAGGTGTGTAAACAGCTTACCGAGTGCTCATCACTCCCCAATAAAGCAGGTTTAGTGCTAGCGCATTGCTCTGTGGCAATAGGGCAACGGGTGCGGAATACACAACCCGATGGCGGATTGATGGGAGAAGGTAAATCCCCTTCTAACAACTCGATGGTTTTATTGCGTTCCAAGTCTGGATCTGGAATGGGTACCGCCGACATCAAGGCTTTGGTATAAGGGTGAGTAGGTTTATCAAACAAGGCTTTAGCCGTGCCTAATTCAACCGAATTACCCAAGTACATTACCAATACTCTGTCTGAGATGTGTTTAACTACCGAAAGATCGTGAGCAATGAAAATAAGGCTTAAGCCCATTTCTGCCTGTAGCTCTTTAAGTAGGTTAACCACCTGCGCCTGAATCGATACATCCAGTGCAGATACTGGCTCATCACAGATAATCATCTTAGGCTTTAGAATCAAAGCGCGCGCAATACCGATACGCTGACACTGACCACCAGAGAACTCATGCGGATAACGGTTAATTACGTTAGGCAATAATCCTACTTTGGTCATCATCTCTTTTACTTGCTGCTTTACTTCTGCTTTGCTCAGCTTGGGGTAAAAGGTTTGTAAGGGCTCAGCGATAATATCGCCTACCGTCATGCGCGGGTTTAAAGACGCTAGCGGATCCTGGAAGATCATCTGAATTTCTTTACGTTTTTCACGCAGTTCTTTGTGTGGCAAACTAGTTAAGTCTTGACCTAACCACACTACTTTACCTGCCTCGGCTGGCACTAAGCCAATCACCGCGCGAGCGAAAGTAGATTTACCACAACCAGACTCACCAACAACGCCTAAGGTTTCACCTTGATAGAGTTTTAGTGATACGCCGTCTACTGCTTTTAAAGTAGCTGCTGGCGCCCAAGGTAAACCTTTGTTGTTCTTAATTTTGAAGTAGACTTTTAAATCCACCACATCAAGCAATAAGGCTTTATCACTCATCTTATTGGCCTCCGCTTAAGTGGAAATCATTGTGGCAAGCACGCTGACGCTGATTAGCAAAAGTACTTAATTCAGGTGTTTGCTGGCGACAGTGATCGCTTACTCTGTGGCAACGTTCTTGGAATGGACAGCCCTGCGGAAGCTTAAGCAAGTTTGGTGGATTACCCGGAATAGTAGGTAATATTTCGCCTTCGGTATCTAAACGCGGAATCGCTTTTAACAGACCTTCGGTATAAGGGTGACTCGGTTGGTAAAATACATCTTTAGCGCTGCCGTATTCCATGGTGCGGCCTGCGTACATCACCAATACTTTGTCACAAATACCTGCTACTACACCCAAATCGTGGGTAATCATAATAATAGCGGTATTAAACTCACTTTTAAGCTCGTTAAGCAAAGTCATGATTTGCGCTTGCACGGTTACGTCTAAAGCGGTGGTTGGCTCGTCAGCAATTAATAGCTGTGGCTTACACAACAAGGCCATGGCAATCATTACTCGCTGACGCATGCCACCAGAAAATTCGTGCGGATACATCGCCATTCGCTTTTCAGCTTCAGGCATTTTAACCGCATCTAGCATACGCACGGCTTCAACATGGGCTTCGCGATTGCTCATGCCTTTGTGTAAACGCAATACTTCTTTTAACTGCTCGCCGACTTTCATGTAGGGATTTAGCGAGGTCATGGGATCTTGGAAAATCATCGAGATTTTCTCGGCACGAATCGCATTTAGCTGTTGCTCTGGCAAGTTAAGTACCTGCTGGCCATTAAACAAGGCCTCGCCGGAAATAGTACCATTTTTCGCTAGCAGCCCCATTAAGGCAAAGGCTGTTTGACTTTTACCTGAGCCAGATTCACCCACAATGCCTAAGGTTTGGCCTGCTTCCAGTGAAAAGGTTAAATCGTTCACTGCGGTTACGCTGCCTTCTGGGGTAGAAAACTCTACGCGAAGGTCTTTCACATCTAATAAACTCATTACTCTGCCCCTACCTTAGCGATCTTTAGGATCTAAGGCATCACGTAAACCGTCGCCTACATAGTTAAAACTAAACAGCGTGACTACCATAAATGCGGCTGGATATAACAGCTGCCATATTGCGATTTCCATGGTTTGCGAACCGTCTTGCAACAAAGCTCCCCATGAAGTCATTGGCTCTTGCACACCTAAACCTAAGAAGCTTAGAAAGGATTCGGTAAGAATCATTTGTGGTACCAGCAAGGTGGCGTATACCGCAACAATACCTAGTACGTTAGGCACAATGTGGCGAGTAATAATTTTCCACTTTGAAACCCCACACACTTCTGCGGCTTCAATAAACTCTTTATTTTTAAGGCTAAGGGTTTGGCCACGAACAATACGTGCCATGTCTAACCAAGATACTGCGCCAATGGCAACAAACACTAAAAAGATGTTACGGCCAAAAAAGGTCACCAATAAAATCACAAAGAACATGAATGGAATGCCGTAAAGAATCTCTAGCAAGCGCATCATTACTCTGTCTACTGTGCCGCCTAAAAAGCCCGAGGTAGCGCCGTACAGCGTTCCAATTAGCACCGCAACAAAGGCACCCATCACACCTACCAGCAAAGAAATTTGCCCACCTAATAAGGTGCGTACAAACATATCCCGGCCTAAGGAATCGGTGCCAAAGTAGTGACCACTTTCAATAGATGGCCCATTGTGCATTGCGCCCCAGTCGGTGTCGTCAAAGGCAAACTCACTAAGGTGAGAGCCAAACATAACCAACAGAGTAATAAATACCAATATGCCTAAACTTACCATCGCGGCGCGGTTACGCATGAAACGCATTCGCGCATCTTGCCACAAGCTGCGACCTTCAATTTCTAACTTATCTGCGAATTCGCTAATAGCGTCGCTGTTCTGTTTATTGTCTAACATGGCAGCCTCCTAATAGCGTATTTTAGGGTCGATGAAGGCATACAAGATGTCTACAATCGCGTTGAAAACGATAGTAAAAGTACCAATCAAAATGGTCAGTCCTAATACTAGGGAATAGTCACGGTTCAGTGCGCCATTCACAAACAACTTACCAAAGCCTGGTAAGCCAAAAATGGTCTCAATCACCACCGAGCCGGTAATAATGCCTACAAAGGCCGGCCCCATGAAAGACACGACCGGCAGCAAGGCTGGGCGCAGTGCATGGCGAACAATAATGTGGCGATATGGCAAACCTTTGGCTTTGGCGGTGCGGATGAAATTGGAGCTTAATACTTCAATCATGCTACCGCGCATAATCCGCGCAAACGAAGCCACATAGAGCAAGGACATACCCAACATCGGTAGAATGATGTATTGCCACTGCCCTCCGTTCCAGCCACCTGCAGGCAACCATTGCAACTTGATCGCGAAGATGTAAACCAAGGTGGGCGCTAATACAAAGGAAGGCATCACCACCCCGGCCATGGCCGTGGACATAATGCTAAAGTCCATCCAAGTATTTTGCTTAAGCGCTGCTAGCGTGCCAACCGACACCCCCATCAACACGGTAAAAATGAAGGCGATAGAGCCAATTTTTGCTGACACCGGCAAGGCTTGCGCCACCAATTCGTTCACGGTGTAGTCTTTGTATTTAAATGATGGCCCAAGATCGCCCTGTGCCAAGTTGCCTAAGTAGGAGAAGTATTGCTCCAGTACCGGTTTGTCTAAACCGTATTTAGCCTCAATGTTGGCTAATACTTCAGGCGGGAGTGAGCGCTCACCAGAGAAGGGACTTCCCGGGGCAAAACGCATCATAAAGAAGGTGATAGTAATCAATACCAACAGTGTCGGTATTGCTTCTAGCATTCGTTTTAAGATGAACTTAATCATTCGATTTTCCAGCTTATGTTTATTGCTGTGATTTAACTAACTTAGCTAACAACAAAATAAGGCACCTTAAGCATAAGGTGCCTTATAAAAAACCATCAACTATTTGGCGATGATGTATAGATCTTTAGTGTAAATTTTATCTTCAGCGTTATTCATTGGGTAGCCACCAACAGTTGGCTTAACCAAACGCGCATTTACGTAGTGGTAGATAGGAGCAAGCGGCATATCTTGAGCAAGTTGTGCCTCTGCTTGGCGGTAGTTATCACCACGAACAGCATCATCAACCGCTGTCATAGCAGCATTCATAAAGCCATCATAAGCTGGGCTGTTGTAGAACTGGTCGTTGTTACCATTGTTGCTTTGCATTAACGATAGGAAAGTTGAGGCTTCGTTGTAATCGCCACACCAGCCGGCACGGGTTACATCGTAGTTACCGTTACGGCGGTTATCTAGGAAGGTTTTCCATTCTTGGTTTTCTAGGTTTACTTTAACACCCAGGGTTTTCTTCCACATAGAGGCTACCGCAATGGCAATTTTCTTGTGGTTTTCGCTGGTGTTGTATAACAAGGTAAATTCTAGAGGCTTGTCTTTACCGTAACCCACTTCGGCTAGCAGCTCAGCAGCTTTAGCATTACGTTCTTTTTGCGACCAAGTTGCGTAATCTGGCGTATCTACTTGTAGGCCGGCCACTTTTTGGTGTGCGAAGTTGTAAGCAGGTAGCTCACCCTTACCCACAATAAACTTAGCTACTGCGTCACGGTCAATGGCGTAAGACAAGGCTTTACGCACGCGAACATCATCAAATGGTGCTTTTTTGTTATTAAAGCCGTAGTAGTAAGAACATAAGTAAGGCGTTACTTTTAACGAATCTGGCTGCTCTTTTTGCATGCGCTTAAAGTGCTCATTGGCCATTTCGTAAGTCATGTCGATCTCACCCGCTAGGAAGCGGTTCATATCGGTAACTTGGTTTTCAATCGGTAAGTAAGTCACTTTGTTGATAACAGTGCTGTCGTTATCCCAGTAGTTCTCGTTACGCTCCATAACGATTTTTTCGTTCACTACCCATTCAGCTACTTTGTAAGCGCCGTTACCAACAAAGTTGGCTGGTAAAGTCCACTTATCGCCAAATTTTTCAACGGTAGCACGGTGTACTGGTTTTAAGGTGGTATGTGAGGTCATCGCTACAAAGTAAGGTAGCGCCTGCTCTAGTTTAATTTCTAGGGTGTAGTCATCAAGCGCTTTAACCGCTAATTCAGAAGCGTCTTTCTCGCCGTTAATAATGGCTGCCGCGTTCACCATGGTGGTCATTTCTAGGTACCATGAATAAGGCGCTGCAGTTTTAGGATCAACTGCACGTTTGAAACTATATTCAAAATCGTGGGCTGTTAAGGCATCGCCATTTGACCACTTAGCGTCTTTACGAAGGTGAAATACGAAGGTTAAATTGTCTTCAGTTTCCCAAGACTCAGCCACACCAGGGACCAAATTGCCGTCGCCATCTTGGTTTACTAAACCTTCTAGAAGCTCTCGAATCACGTTTGATTCTGGCACGCCTTCGGTTTTGTGAGGGTCTAAAGAAGCAGGCTCGGTGCCGTTACCACGTACTAATTCCTGTACCGGGGCAAGTTTAACGCCAGCTGGAACATCAGCAGCAAAAGAGGCAGTGGTGAAAGAACTTAGGATTGCGGCGCTAACTAGGCTAGCCGCGAGGGTTTTAGCAGTTTTCATTTTCATCTCCATATTGACACAGCGAACTGTAATTTTAGTCTTCTGTGATATTTCCATTCACTTTACATGAATATTAAATCAGTACAATATTCTAATAAAAAGCACATACACGCAAGATGCTACACTCGAATTACAAAAACGACAAATAATAAGTTACCTTTCACAGCGCGCTCAGCGCGATTATTCTCGAAAACAAATAGATTTTTATTGTTAAACCACTAGGTTAAGCTAACCTCTAATAAATTGTTAATAATGATCAGTATTCGTCAGTTTACCTTTAGCTTCAATCCTTTTGTATTACAAAAGAATATGGTAAAAATTACAATAACTGTTCAAAAATTACACTAATTACTAAATAAAGCTGTAATTATTTAGTGATTTTTTTACATTTGTAACTTAGCAACACATGATCTGGATCAAGTGGTACCACTAAAGGGCTATTATAATCGCTAGTGAAAGTTAATTACTAAACCACTAAAGCGGCTGTAACGGCCCTCGATTTACGGATAAATTAAACAGTATCGGTTTACTAATTAGTTTTAGTTTAAATGAGGAGAACAGGATGCCTGTAGGTAATATTGATGAGTTAAACGCAATGGTTGCTCGAGTAAAGGCAGCGCAAGCTGAATTTGCATCTTACGACCAAGAACAAGTGGACAAAATTTTCCGCGCTGCGTCACTCGCTGCTTCTACAGCACGTATTGAACTAGCTCGTATGGCGGCTGAAGAGTCTGGCATGGGCATAATGGAAGATAAAGTGATCAAAAACCACTTCGCTTCTGAGTTCATTTACAACAAATATAAAGACGAACTTACTTGTGGCGTTATCGAACGCAACGACGAAGGCGGTACTATTACTATCGCTGAGCCAGTCGGTATTGTTTGTGCAATCGTACCAACCACTAACCCAACTTCTACCGCTATCTTTAAAGCGCTAATCAGCCTTAAAACGCGTAACGGTTGTATTTTCTCTCCGCACCCACGTGCTAAAAACTCAACCAACTTTGCTGCACAACTAGTATTAGACGCTGCAATTAAAGCTGGTGCACCTAAAGACATCATTGGTTGGATTGATACTCCTTCTGTTGAATTGTCTAACGCATTAATGAAGCACGACGACATTTCTCTTATCCTTGCAACTGGTGGTCCAGGCATGGTTAAAGCTGCTTACTCTTCTGGTAAGCCTGCAATTGGTGTTGGTGCTGGTAACACGCCGGTAGTTATCGACGAAACAGCTGACGTTAAACGTGCTGTATCTTCTATCTTAATGTCTAAGACTTTTGATAACGGCGTAATTTGTGCTTCTGAGCAAGCAGCTATTATCGTTGAATCTAAGTACGACGAAGTAATGGCACGTTTCGCTAAATACGGCGCAGCAGTACTAAGCAAAGCAGACGCTGATAAGGTACGTAAAGTACTACTTATCAATGGCGCGCTTAACGCTAAAATTGTTGGCCAACCAGCATACAAAATTGCTGAGCTAGCTGGCGTAACTGTTCCAGTATCAACTAAAATTCTAATCGGTGAAGGCTTAGAAGCGTCTTACGATGATGAATTCGCTCACGAGAAACTATCTCCTACGCTAGGTGTGTTCAAAGCGAAAGACTTTGAAGATGCTGTTCGCCAAGCTGGTATCGTGTTAGACATCGGTGGTGTTGGTCACACGTCTGTACTTTACACAGACCAAGACGCTAACGCTGACCGTATAGCTTACTTTGGCGACAAAATGAAGACTGCACGTATTCTTGTGAATACCCCTTCTTCACACGGTGGTATTGGTGACCTTTACAACTTCGAACTAGCACCTTCATTAACGCTAGGTTGTGGTTCTTGGGGTGGTAACGCGATTTCTGAAAACGTGGGTCCAAAACACCTTATCAATAAGAAAATTGTTGCGAAGCGAGCTGAGAACATGTTGTGGCATAAACTACCTAAGTCAATCTACTTCCGTCGTGGTTCATTACCAATCGCAATGGACGACCTAGACGGCAAGAAACGTGCAATGGTTGTTACAGATAACTTCTTGTTCAACAACGGTTACATCGACGACCTACGTGCCATCCTTAAAGACAAAGGCATGGAAGTGGAAGTATTCCACGATGTAGAAGCTGATCCTACTCTGTCTATTGTTGAGAAAGGCGCACAAGCTTGTCACAACTACCAGCCAGACGTAATTCTTGCTGTTGGTGGTGGTTCACCAATGGATGCTGCGAAAATCATGTGGGTAATGTACGAGCACCCAGAAACTGATTTCGAAGACCTATCAATGCGCTTTATGGACATTCGTAAACGTATTTACAAGTTCCCTAAAATGGGTTCAAAAGCTGAGTTAGTATGTATTACTACTACTTCAGGTACTGGTTCAGAAGTAACGCCGTTTGCGGTTGTAACTGACGACAAAACTGGTCAAAAATACCCATTAGCTGATTACGAACTAACGCCTAACATGGCTGTTGTTGATGCTAACCTAGTAATGGATATGCCTAAGTCACTATGTGCCTTTGGTGGTTACGATGCGGTTACTCACGCTATGGAAGCTTACGTTTCTGTACTAGCGAACGAATACTCAGACGGTCAAGCTCTGCAAGCGCTTAAGATGCTTAAAGAATACTTACCAAGCTCTTACCAAAACGGTAAAGCTGACCCTGTAGCTCGTGAGAAAGTACACAATGCTGCTACTATCGCTGGTATCGCGTTTGCTAACTCTTTCTTAGGTGTGTGTCACTCAATGGCTCACAAACTAGGTGCAGAGTTCCACGTACCACACGGTTTAGCTAACGCATTGTTGCTAACTAACACAATTCGTTTCAACGCGACTAACACGCCAACTAAACAAACTGCGTTCTCACAGTACGACCGTCCTAAGGCACGTGCTCGTTACGCAGAAGTTGCTGAGCACTTAGGCTTCCGTGAAGGTAACACTGAAACTAAGCTTAATGCCCTACTAACTTGGTTAGACGAATTGAAAGTTGAATTGAACATTCCTCTATCTATTAAAGATGCAGGCGTGAACGAAGCTGACTTCCTAGCTAAAGTTGATGAGCTAGCAGTAGACGCGTTTGATGACCAATGTACTGGTGCAAACCCACGTTACCCACTAATTGCTGAATTGAAACAAGTTCTAATTGATTCTTACTACGGTCGTCCATACACCGAAGCAGCAGATAGTGCAGACGCTGAGTCTCAAAAAGCTAAAAAACCAGCTGCTAAAAAAGCGACTAAAGCAAAAGCTTAATCACTAAACAGCACTGAATACTAAGGCTCCGTTTACGGGGCCTTTTTTTTGTTTTCAATTTCGCCGCAAGCTTTGTCATACTAGGCGACTATACTGTAATAAAGAATTTCTAGGGTTATTGTCATGTCGTTATCAAAAGCTATAGCACTTTCGGCTTTGCTAGTCAGTACCGCTAGCCTTGCAGAGGTTCTGCCCTTTGAGGCGGAATACCGGGCTGATTTCAAAGGCATACCCATTGCTAAAGGTTACCGCCAGCTAATTGATTTGGGTAATGATACCTTTCAGATTAAAAGCATCGGCACGGCCTTAGCGGGCGGCTTAAAGTACGATGATACTTCCCGTTTCACCTATCACCAGCAAGATGTAAAAACCTTAGGCTTTGTGCTTAAACAAAGTAGCCTTTTCTCCACCACTAACGTGACAGGACATCCTGATCGCAAAGGTGGCCTAATTGTCGACGTAGATGGCGAGAGACACCATTTTGAAGCGCCAGACAACGTGCACCAGTTAATGGATGCGGCAGGCTTCTCGGTACAATTACAAAACGACTTGAAGAAAGGCCTAACGGATTTAGACTACCACTACAATGTGATTGATGAAGTGGACAATTACCGCTTCACCGTGGTCGCAGAAGAAACCGTAGAAACCATACTAGGTACCTTTGAAGCGTTAAAAGTGGAGCAGAAAAAACGCGAAGGCCGCAGCACTTGGCTGTGGTTAGCACCTGAACTAGATTATCACCTAGTAAAAGCAGAAATTATCCGCAATGGTAAAAGCTGGGCCACTTTAGAAGCGACTCGAATAGACATTGTTGAGCCAGAAAAGCCAATGCTTGTTAAACAAACAGCGACAAACGAGGCTGAACTAAGCAACTAAGTGACTCAGAACTCCAAAAGCCCTTGTTTCCCAACAGGGCTTTTTGCTTTCAGCACTTAAGTTCAAGCTTTGTTAGTGGCGCTTCAACGATTGTACTTGCGCTGCGCTGTGACTCACTTTCTTGCCAAAACTGCTGCGCTTGCTGGTTTATCCACTCACTAAACTGGGTTATTTTCTGCCGTTTAAAGTATGGCTTAGGCGCAACTAAGTAGTAGCGATAACGCGGCTTCACTTCCACATCGCCTAACTTAACCAACAAACCTTGCTGAATGTACTTCCAGGCTAAGCTGTGCCTCACCAATGCTATCCCCTGCACTGCTAAGGCTCCTTCAATCACTACATGAGCCCCTTGATACAATAAGTTAGCTTTAGGCACGCTAGAGTTAAAACCAGCCAACTCTAACCAATATTGCCAGTTCATGTCGGGCCTCGCGTCGTCAATGAGAGTGTGCTTACTTAAATCGTTTAAACATATCTCTGGGTGCTGCTTTAAGTACAAGGGATGACAAACCGGATATAAATGATCGTCCATCAGTTTATTGGCCTGCAAGTCTGAGTAATCACCTAATCCATAACGAACACACAAATCCACCCGGTCTTGGCGAAAATCTATTAAGCTATTTTTTGGCATAAGCATTACCGAGAGATTAGGGTGTAGCTGACTAAACTCGCCTAAGCGCGGAACTAACCAATGCTGGGCAAAAGACGGCAGTACTGATAAAGACATGCTGCTGGGATCAGGGTCTAGGCTTACTTGGCGCACCCCATCCTGCAGACTTCTAAATGCTTGTTTAGCATAGTGATGCAAAGTTTCTCCCTCTGGCGTTAGCACCACCCTGCGATGCTGGCGCTCAAACAGCTGCACATCAATCCGTTCTTCTAACTGGCGAATTTGCTGGCTCATTGCTGCTGCGCTTACAAATAGCTTTTCTGCGGCAGCTTTAAAGCTGCCCATTTCAGCAGCCAAGTAGAAGTAATAAAGCCCTTGCAAGGGCGGCATCCGCTCACTCACTTAAGTTTTCCTTAACTAAGAGTCAATTTAAGTCGTTTGTCAGTGAAACCCAATATAGCGTATTTTTTAATCATCAGCAGCAAAGGAGTTACGTGATGAACACAATCAGCCACACTAGATCAAAGCCACAACGCCAAGGTTTAACATCAATTAAACTAAACCTAAGGTTTATCATTCGCAAACTAGATTCACTGCTATTACGCCGTAAAAGCCGTCGCGAGTTAGCCAAGCTTCCTGACTACTTGTTAAAGGACATAGGCGTAACTAGAGCTGAAGCCTTACGTGAGTCGGATAAATCATTTTGGCAGTCTTAGAGGTGTTTAAAACCTATCAACAGGGGTCTATTGCAAAGGTTCACTCGTCGCCACTCAAAAGAGCTGACGCTAGTTGAAGCCAGTGATAGCCCCTTCTATTCCCCTTAGCACTTAGCTTTTAGTCGATAAAGTGGTTTTGTTTTTCAAGTGAGCTAAGAGGCCTTTCGAGCAACGCCCAATATAATGTGTTGATGTAACGACGCTTTATTTACCCCCCATCTACTATTGAGTTTTAAACCAATAAAACTTGTACCGTCGAATGTGTTTTCGAGATGTTTTTTTGATAGTTAATCCGCTAGAATCTGCCCAACTGACCACATTTTCAAGTGGTCGAACGGAATCACTGCATAAACGGATTTAAAGTTTTACCTTTATGGATCAAGTACAGTTTCACAAGGTACCGCCAAACTGCGGATTAAGCCTAAATATTACCACTCGCTTTAAAAAAGCTGCCGACTACAAAGGCTATTGGATTGGCGTAGACAAAAAGAGCTACATTATTTGCCGCCTTAATGGCGCAGATGCCAGCACCGGGATCAACTTAATTAGCGAAGGCTGCGAAGTAAATGCACGCTTTCATTGGGATGGAAAGCTTATCGCTTTTCGCTCTGAGATTGTGGCGCTAATTAACGAGCCTGCGCGCTGGATGATTTTGCAATACCCACAAAACGTTATGTCTATGCCGCTGCGCAAACATGATCGCTATGAATGCTATCAGCCAGCTACTTTGCACCTAGATTCCAAACATGTATTACGCGGTGTATTAAAAGACATCTCTGAACGTGGTTGTAAATTTGTGCCAAGCGCAGCTAACAAGTTCAACATCAACGTATTAAAAGACAAGAACTTACAGCTACAAACCCGCTTTCCTAAGCTGGAAGAGCCAGTGATTCTTACCTGCCAAGTTAAAAACACCCCCAACGAGCGAAATGAATTTGCACTGGGCTGTCAATTTGTTCAAGAATATGACCTTGTTAATCAACAAATTGAATACCAGCTTGTTGATAAGGCCTACGAAAAGAAAATACAGGGCATTGCTTGAGCAAACCAATCAACAGCATTTTAATCACAGGGTGTAGTAGCGGCATTGGCCTTTATTGCGCTCAAGAGTTACAACAGCGCGGCTACAATGTTATCGCCTCTTGCCGTAAAGCCGAGGATGTGAACACGCTACAAGAAAGTGGTTTGCAATGTGTAGTACTTGATCTAAATAGTGAAAGCTCTATCGAGCAAGGTTGGCAACAAGCGCTAGCCTTGGCCAATGGAAAAATTGATGCTTTGTTTAACAATGGTGCCTACGGCCAACCCGGCGCGCTAGAAGATTTACCTACTCAAGCGCTACGCCAACAGTTTGAAACCAATCTATTTGGCTGGCATCACTTAAGCCGTTTAGCTATCGCTCATATGTTACAGCAGCAACACGGGCGAATTATCCAAAACAGTTCGGTACTTGGCTTGGTCGCTATGAAATATCGCGGCGCCTACAACGCCAGTAAGTTCGCTTTAGAAGGCTACACCGATACCCTGCGTTTAGAATTAGCCGGCACACCAATTCAAGTCTCACTAATCGAGCCTGGCCCAATTACTAGCTTGTTTCGAAAAAATGCCAAAGCTGCATTTGAGCAACACATTGATGCCAACAACACACGCCATCAGCACGCTTACCAACAAACCCTGCAACGCCTGGAACAAGAAGGCCCAAGCAGTAAGTTCACTCTGCCGGCTAGCGCGGTGTATAAAGCGCTACTTCACGCCCTTGAGAAGCCTAAGCCAAAGGCTCGATATTACGTAACCTTCCCTACCCATTTGTTTGCTTGGCTTCGTCGAATACTGCCAGTATCGCAACTCGATAAGGTCCTTAAAAAAGGCTAAAACCACACGCTACTTAAGCGACTCATGTTAAGGTAGTTTTCTGTTCGTAAGCATGGATAAACTATGAAACCTTGGCTTAATCGCTTAAGCACTTTATTGCTGCTGTTTTCTAGCAGCCAAATAGCTGCAGAACCCTCTCTTTGGCTAGCCAGTAAAGACCAGCAACAAATCTACTTATTTGGCTCTATTCATTTAGGTAGCGACGAACTCTACCCGCTCCCCAAACCCTTCATTGATGCCTTTGAGCATAGTGAGCGTTTAGTGATAGAAATGGACGTATCGGCCATTTCAAGCAGCGACCAACAGCTGTTACAGCGCGCTAGTCAGCTGCCTAGTGGTGAAAACCTTGCAGATAAAATAAGCCCAGACTATTTAGAGCAACTTGAACTGCGTAGCCAACAGCTTGGGATCTCACCTGCTATTTTCGACAACATGCAGCCTTGGTATGTAGCGGTGGTACTGAGCCAATTACAAATGCAGGCGTTAGGTTTTGAGCCTGAGTTGGGACTTGATTTGCACTTTATTCAACGCGCCCAACAAAGCCAGCTAGCCATACATCAATTAGAGAGCTTTGCCGATCAAATCGAAGCCTTAAGTAGCTTAGCCAGCATTCAAGTTCCCTTATTAGAGCAAACCTTAGATGACTTTGAGCAAGTACCAAGTTTGTTCAACCAACTAGTGAGCCACTGGAATAACGGAGAAAATCAAAAACTACTGGCGCTACTTAACGATGACCCTATGTTCCAACACGATGCCGAATATGTACTAGATAAACTATTATTCGAACGCAATCGCAAATGGATGCAACAACTTGCCACCCTAAGTGATACCAGTTTTGTAGTAGTAGGTGCCATGCACCTGTATGGAGAACAAGGTTTGCTCGATGAACTAAAAAAACTGGGTTACTCAATCCGTGAAGTTGATCCGGCGACAAATTGACCAACATCAATTTGACTTTTACTTGAGCAAATTATGCTAATTACTCCTACTTAAAAGGAGGTTTAGCAATGGAACTTTGGTTAGATTTACTCTTTGGCAATAGCATTGGATTAATGTCGGTTACGGTGATTGCCACCACCATTGCTTTGATGGGCTTTTATACGTTTTATTTCTTGAAAAAAATCCGCCAAAGCGACCCACAGCAAAAATAAGCTTACGCAGCGGTTGCACCGCTGCCTGCTCTCATCTATAAAGAAGGAACTTCGTTGTTCAGGAGTTCTTTTATGTCTGATGAATTTGATCTATTCCAGCAGGAAGTGGCTGGAATAAAACCCTTAAAGCAAGATGCCGTGGTATCGGCTGGCGATAGCCTTAACGAAGCCGCAAAACAAGCAAGGCAACAAGCTGCTGCCGAGCACATGGCGACCTCTCAAGATTACCTTTCTTTAGAGAATGTGACCTTACTGCATCCCGACGATGTGGTGTCTTTTAAAAAGTCAGGCTTACAACAAGGTGTGTTTAAAAAACTACGTTTAGGTAAATATGAAATTCAAGCTAAATTGGATTTACATAAGTTTCGCTTGGAAAAAGCCCGTAGTGAGATCATTAGTTTTATTAAACAGTGCCAACAACTCAATATCCGCAGTGCCTTAATCATTCCGGGTAAGGGCCACAATAGTGATCCCCCAGCCTTACTGAAAAGCTACGTGAGCCAATGGTTGCCACAAATAGATGCGGTGTTGGCCATTCATAGCGCCCAAACAATGCACGGCGGCACTGGCGCCATTTACGTACTACTTAAAAAAAGTGAGTTACAAAAACTCGATAACCGTGAGCGTCACGCTCGCCGTTTAGCCTAAGCTAGGAATCTTTATGACTAAGCAAACTGCTTATCAACAGCTCTGTGAGCACTTTAAACATTTGTCTAAACTCTCTCACCTAAATTCGATTTGTGGCTGGGATCAGGCCACAATGATGCCCGATGGCGGAAACCAAGCTCGAGCCGAAGCCTTAGCCGAACTGGCGGTCATTATTCATGAAAAATCCACCCGCCCAGAAATGGAAGAGTGGCAGCAACAAGCTGCGCAACAAGACCTAAACCCCATTCAGCAAGCTTCGCTACGCGAAATGACCCGCAGCTGGCGCAACCAAACTGCCCTTCCCGCTGATTTAGTTAAGGCTAAATCACTGGCCACTGCACATTGTGAGCATGCCTGGCGTGACCAGCGCGGTGCAAACGATTGGAAAGCCTTCCAAGTTAACTTACAAGCGGTAATGCAACTAGCCATTGAGGAAGCGCAGATCCGCGCCGATAAAACCGGCTTAAACCCTTATGATGCGATGCTTGATTTATATGAGCCCGGCATGCAAATGCAGCGCTTAGATAAAGTTTTTGGTGAGCTGCAATCTTGGTTACCAGAGCTGATTACTCAAGTAGTCGCAAAACAAGCCAACTGGCCAGCGCTAAGTCTTAATGGCCCCTTCCCTAGCGAGCAGCAGAAAGAGCTAGGTTTAGCGGTGATGGAAAAACTTCAGTTTAACTTTAAGCACGGTAGATTAGATGTAAGCGCTCACCCCTTCTGCGGCGGAGTACCCAGTGATGTGCGCATCACCACACGCTATGAAGACGAAGACTTTACGCGCTCATTAATGGGTATTGTGCACGAAACAGGTCACGCAAGGTATGAGCAAAACCTGCCGTTAGATTATCTTGATTTACCGGTGGGGCAAGCGCGCTCTATGGGTATCCATGAGAGTCAAAGCCTGTTCTTCGAAATGCAATTGGGTCGCAGCCAAGCCTTTGTAGAGCAACTGTTGCCGCTAGTGAATCAGCACTTATGCCAGCAGCAACCAATGCAACTTGAAGAACTTAAGCAGCACTATTTAAGTGTTAAGCCCGGTTATATTCGAGTCGACGCCGACGAGCTGACTTATCCTGCCCATGTTATGTTGCGTTACGAGCTAGAACGCGACCTCATCAACCAAGATATTAAAGTGGCAGATATCCCTGAGTTGTGGGATCAGAAAATGCAGCAGTATTTAGGTTTGTCTACCAAAGGAAACTATCGCGATGGCTGCATGCAAGATGTGCATTGGCCAGCAGGCTTAATTGGATACTTCCCTTCTTACTCGCTAGGCGCAATGTACGCGGCACAATTTCACGCCGCATTAGTCAAAGCTAAACCCGATACACCGCAAGCGGTGGCAAAGGGTAACTACGATGAAGTATTTGCGTGGCTACAACAAAATATTTGGTCTCAAGCCAGCATTTACGAAACCGATGAGCTAGTAAGCCGGGCTACTGGAGAAACCTTAAACACACGCTACTTTGAGCAGCATTTGCGGAATCGCTACCTGTAAGCTTATATCTGGCTGCCTGTATTCAGGTAGCCTCGTTTATTTGCTCGCAGTAATCTTAACACCAGCCCCCTGAGCATAGCGCTACCCTCTAACAAAGTACTAGAAAATACTATTGCTCACGAGCATCCAGCAATAACCAGTCTTGAGGGTTAAGCTTAGCAGGTGCTTTTACTTCATTTACATCAGAAAATGTCCAAATAAACATAGACTTGAAAAAAGCATCTTCATTGTCTATTTGGCCATTTACTGCCACTAATTTTTTGGGAGGAAGATTACCAAGAACATCACCACCAAAGGCTAGAAGGCTTAAGGAATCAGCGTACAAATCCACGGTTAATTCGAAAAAACGTGTACTATCAGTAAAATTAGATATTTGAGTATTTACGCCACCAGGTGGAGACGATAAAGAATTGTGTTGTTGCGCAGTCATAACAGACCCCATTTACGTAATTCAGAGAGTAATTGAGCGTCCCTGTTACATAAATTGACCCATATAATATTAGGTCTAGTCCATCAATATGAGCCGATTATGGCATATTTAGCCCAATAAAACACCAGCTAAAACTAAAATGTGAGCTCTAACCACAAAAACTCACTGTTTGAGGCTAATTCTTGTTCACGTTTGGTAATTTGCCATGCATCAGGCATAATCCTTGGCAACTTCAATTAGCCAGAGTATTAAGCACGCTATGCACAATGCTGAAATTACCGGTTGGGGCAAATGCATGCCACCAGCACGACTCACTAACCACGATTTAAGTACTTTTCTCGACACATCGGACGAGTGGATTAGTAGCCGAACAGGGATTAAAGAGCGCTGTGTTTCTCATGTTGATATCGCGGAACTCGCTGCAACAGCCGGCCTACAAGCTTTGGCTGCTGCAGGGCTAAAAGCTGAACAGCTGGATGCCATTATTTTGTGTACCTGTACTCCTGGCACTTCGGTACCCAGCAGTGCCAGCCGCGTGCAACAAATACTTAAAGCAGAACAAGCCGCCGTATTTGATATGAATGCCGCCTGCTCGGGCTTTGTATATGGCATGCAAACAGCCTCGGCATTAATCCAAACCGGTGCAATGAAACGCATTCTGTTAATTGGTGCTGAGCGTTTAACTCAGCTACTCGATTGGACTAAACGCGATACAGCAGTGTTATTTGGCGATGGTGCTGGCGCTGTGATTTTGGAAGCCAATGACCAAGCAGAAAAAGTAGGCTTTTTAGCCGCGAAACTCGGCTGTGATAGCGAGAAGCGTGAAATTTTGTTTATTTCAGACTTTGGCACCAACCGTAAACGTTTCTCTGGCGTAGATACTCTTTACAACTTTCAGTTTGAAGGGCCGGAGATATTCAAGCGCGCGGTGAAAGGCATGGGTGAAGCAGCCAGCAATGTATTGGAACAAGCCAACATTGCCAACAATGAAGTCGACTTTATTGTGCCGCACCAGGCCAACTTGCGAATTATTGATGCCCTTGCCAAACGTATTGATGCTCCCTATGACAACATCATGGTAAACATTGAAAAGTACGGCAATACCTCTGCCGCTACCGTGCCCGTTGCCCTGTGTGAAGCCTTAGAACAAGGTCGAATAAAGCCTGGCGATAATGTATTGCTAGCGGCTTTTGGTGCTGGCCTAACTTGGGGTGCAGCAGCGATTCGTTGGGGACAGCGAGTCACGCCAATCGCTGAATCAGACGCTAGCTTAAGCCCTTGCGAGAAAACGGCTTTAGAAATTTTGACTCCAGCGATTAAAGGCTGCCAAGAAGCTCGCGCTGCTGAAGAATAAATACACAGTATTTATTCTCTAACAAACAGCCCGCTTAACGCGGGCTGTTTTGTTTTTAAACCTCAGCGTTTACCACTGGCGCAAACGGCTCAACCAATGTTGGGTTAGTTCTATCTCACAACTTAAATATTGACTACCCGAGCCACTGCCACTGGCCATCATTAAGCTTTCCCAACTGCATAAAGACTGACGAAACTCACTAAACTCCACCTTGGCTTTCTCCAAAGCTTGAACTGCGCCTTTTGCCCCATCACTGATGGACTCTAAATCTAATGCTTGTTTATGCAATACAACCAAGCGTTGTCTTACTTGATGGTCAAGTTGGGCGAGGCTGTTCTCCAAACATTTATTTACCTCTGGTTTAGTCGTGCGCTGCCAGCATTTACCAATTATGTTTACTTTAGGTTTATTCGCCGACGTGCTTTCTTCACTGGCTTGCGCTTGGCCCAGAACGAAAACTAAAGGCATAAATAACAAGAAAACTTTAGCGATTAAGGTATTCAATGACGGCTCCATTAGTAGTGAATGTTATACAAGTTAAGGATCCAAACGTTAAGGGTATTTGGCTCGACTCTACCACCGGCAAAGCCTGAATTTCACCAACAATGGTGCGAATAACCCCAGCATGAGTGAACCACACCTGAGTAGTATTCGTTTCTCCATACGTAGTTAAACGCGTTTGCCAAAAGCCAAGGACTCGTTGGCTAAACTCTGCCACAGTCTCACCCGTTTGACCAAGCCGATAACCCTCTAGATTATCTGCCCAAGCATCCAGCTGGTGACGGGGAATATCATCCCACTTAGAGCCTTCCCATTGGCCAAAATTTACTTCCTTCAATGAGCCTTGATATTCAATATCTTCTGAATCATAAAGGCCTTCCGCCAATTGGCGACAACGTAGCAAAGGGCTGGCACACACTTCTGATACAGAGTATTCAGCCAATAATTTTTGCAATCTTACTGTGGCTTGTTTCAATTGCTCTGGTTTTGCTGGCATGTCTAGCTGGCCGTAACAGCAATCGCTGGCAATATCTGGCTGGCTATGGCGCACCAATAACACTCGATTCACAGAGTCAGGCCTGTATTAATCGCTGCCAACAAACTGATATAAATAGCTACTTCACTTAACTGCTGCTGGGCTCCCAAAGTATCTCCGGTATAGCCGGCCAATTTTACCTTTAGGTAGCGAGCCCACAATAACGTGACGGCTAAGCAACTTAACAATGCAAAAGCTAACATACTTAGCTCCAACAGGGCTGCTGGCACAGCAACCCAGCACAAGGCTAAAACAAGCTCTTTGGAGCCAATCGATTGCGCGACAGCCTTAGCTTTACTCGGCTCCGAAGGCTCACGCACGTAGTCGAGTTTCCAAATAATAAGCACTGCGCTAAAGCGACTTAAGCTATGCGCTAGCCAAAGCACCAACAACAAATCACCAGGGTTTAGAGCCTCACTAAGACTCAATAGCGCACTAAATTTAATCGCCAACATGCTGCACAAACCAAGCACACCGTAGGTGCCCAAGCGTGAGTCTTTCATAATGCTGAGCATTTGCTCTGGCGTATAACCGCCTCCAAAGCCATCACAGCAGTCAGCAAAGCCGTCTTCATGAAATGCGCCAGTAAGCCAACAGCTTGCTGCCATAGAAAGCAATATGGCTAAGGGCGCACCCAACAACGGCATCAATAGCAGAATTAGCCCAGCACTCACTAATCCAACAATCCAGCCAACCAAAGGGAAATAGGCCACACATTGGCTAAGGCTTTGACTGCTGTAACTCACCTTATTAGGAACCGGAATGCGGCTAAAAAAACTTAATGCATTAAATAGCAGGTTCAGCTCATGTTTAGCGTGATTAATCACGCTCACGACTCACCCCAGCGGAGTCAAAAGAAGCCATCTCTTTTAGGAACGCCAATGCAGACTCCACCAGAGGATAAGCAAGCACAGCACCGCTCCCCTCACCCAAGCGCAGCGATAAATCTAATAACGGCTTTGCCTCTAGCGCTTCAAGTAAACGCTGGTGAGCATGCTCTGCGCCTTGGTGGCAAAAAATCATATATTGCTTTACCAAGGGATTTATTTGACTCGCGACTAAGGCCGCAGCCGAGCAGATAAAGCCATCAACCAATATAGCAATCCGCCGATGGGCGCCCTCCAGCATTGCTCCCACCATGGCAGCAACTTCAAAGCCACCCACTTTAGCCAGCCATTGCTGTGCGCTGTATTCGCCTTGATGATATTGCATGGCTTGTTGTAATACCGATGTTTTATGCTGTAAACCTTGGTCATCTAAACCCGTTCCTCGGCCAACGCAGTCGCTAACATCCAGACTCAAGCAACCCGCCATAATGGCTGCAGCGCTAGCGGTATTGGCAATGCCCATTTCGCCAAAAGCCAGCAAATTAGAACCATCACGCGCAGCCTGGGCGACTCGCTCGGCACCAACATCAATGGCTTGAGTGCATTGCTCTGCACTCATTGCGTCGGCATTTAAAAAACTCTTGGTGCCTGTTGCTACCTTACACAATTCTACGCCTTGTTCAGACAAGAGCTGACCCACGCCAACATCAACTATCTCAAAGGCCAAACCATGCTGGCGGCAAAACACGTTAACCGCGGCTCCACCATTGACAAAGTTTTGTACCATTTGAGCAGTAACCTCTTGCGGGAAGGCACTTACCCCCTCTAACGCAATACCGTGATCAGCGGCAAATACAATCATTTTAGGCTGGCGAATTTCTGGCTCTAGGGTCTGCTGAATTTGCCCTAACTGGCAAGCCAAACTCTCTAGTTGGCCCAACGAACCTGGTGGTTTGGTTTTTAAATCTATCTTATTAGTTAAGGCTTCAGCTAAGCCTTGGTCTAGCGCTTCAATGACGAATTTATTATGCAAAATCAATTTCCTAGCAACATAAGTGCAATTGCTTAAGCTTAGCGTGTTTAATATCCAGTTTTAAGAAAAATATCCTAAGAACTGCGAGTAATTTTCTATACTGATGATAGAGGCCTTATTAACATGAGAGGACAGTAGCAATGGATGATAGTGCTGAACTATTCCTGTTTGATGAAGAAGACGACACCGCTACCGAAACCCTAGAGCCAGCTCCCTGGAAGGTGTTAATTGTGGATGACGATAGCGAAATGCATACCGTCACCAAATTAGTCTTAAACAACTTTTCTTACCAAGATAGAAAGCTCAGCTTTATTGATGCTTACAACGCCGCCGAGGCCTACCAGTTACTGAGTGAACACGGCGATGTCGCGATTGCCTTGGTAGATGTTGTTATGGAGAGTGATGATGCAGGTTTACTGCTTATCGATGATATTCGCCAGCGCCTTAACAACCACAAAATAAGGCTAATTTTGCGCACAGGCCAACCAGGCTTAGCACCTATTAGAGAGGTGATTCGCCGCTATGATGTGAGTGACTATAAAAACAAAACCGAGTTAAGCGACGTAAACCTAGACACTTTAATGTGCGCTTCACTGCGTGCCTATCAAGAAATAACCGAACTTCACTCGCAGCGGAATAACCTGCGAGCGGTCATCAATTCCTCTAGCCATATTGAAAACTGCAAAAACGAACAAAACTTGGCCGCAGGGGTGTTTCGCGAACTTGTTGACTTGTTAGCTCAGCAAGATACAAAGCTTCCCCTTAGTGGCTTGGCCTTAAGTGTTTACCGCTCCAAACTCAAGGTTCTGCACAGCGAAGGAAAACTGGCCTATTTAGAAGACGTTCGCAGCCTACATGAGTTGCCGAGCCGATTGCAGTCATTGCTCAACCAAGCACAGCAAAACCAACAACATAGTTTTGGTGAGAACAACGCGGTGTTTTATTTGCAGAATACTGACAGCGAACCCTTGATGTTCTATCTAGAAGGATGGAGCGATACCCAGCAATTGCAGCTGGAGCCACTTAACTATTTGATTCAAAGTACAGCTGTGAGGCTAGAGAACCAACATCTACAAAAACAGCTGGCTCACGGCCAACTGCGCCTAGTGGAGTTAATTCATCAAGCCATTCAAACCAAACAATATAATACCGAGCAACTTAGCAATGTAGAGCGCTATTGCTCTAAACTAGCGGCCGCTTATTCACTAAGCGATCAGCAACGCGAAGTATTAAACAAAGCCGCTAGCTTCTACAGTCTCGCCAACCACGGCTTACCCGACGCATTGCTTAGCTGCAATATGCTAAGCCAAGGCAGTTGGCAGCGTATTGCTGAGCATTGCCAGCTACCCGATACACTAAAAGATCCCTCGGTGCAGCAGCAGATAGATGCAGCGCTTATCGTAGCCAATCAAAGCCAGGAAAACTGGGATGGCAGTGGCCGCCCTTTAGGCCTAAGTGGTGAAACCATTCATATCTACGCGCGTATTGTTGCCCTAGCCGTATATTTAAGTGAGCAAGGCGACCAACAACAAAGTTTGGCTAAGCTTGATTTAGCCAACAACCCACACTTTGATCCGCAATTAACCACATTTACGGTTAAACACATGTTAAATCCTGATTAATCAGGTCAATTTGGCCAAACTATCACCAAGTTTCAGCTGCCTTATCGGCAGCTTCTTGTTACACTTCGCCCTTAGTCAAATTTGAGGTTTTCCTGTGTTAGTTTGCCCCTGCGGTAGCGGCAACGATTTTCTTCAGTGCTGTCAGCCCATCATCAACGGTGATTGCTTACCGACAAGTTGTGAGCAGTTAATGCGTTCTCGCTACACCGCGTTTACGCTCGGAGATGCCAGTTATCTATGGCAGACACACCATCCAGACTATCGACAGGGCGAAGCCCCGCAATCTTCCGCTAAAGAAGATCTAGGGCAATGGGAAAAGCTACAAATTATCTTTAGCTGTGACTTTAAAGACGGCCAAGCAGGCATAGTGGAGTTTAAAGCCCATTATTGCGAACAAGGCCAACGACAAATTTTGCACGAACGCTCTAACTTTAAAAAAGTTAACGAGCGTTGGTTTTATACTGACGGAGAATTCGCCCCAAAAGCCTTGGCGCGCAATTCGGCTTGCCCCTGCGGGAGCGGCAAAAAGTTTAAACAGTGCTGTAATAAATCTTAACTTTAAAACTGAATAAATCGAAAACACAATGGAAAGAAAAATCCTATTAACCGAATGCCCAGATGCAAAAGGTTTAATCTCAAGCATTACCAATATATGTGCTAAGCACCAGCTTAACATTATCAAAAACAACGAGTTTGTAGATAACGATGCCAATCGCTTTTTTATGCGTACGGTATTAGAAGGCTACTTTAACGACCAAACCTTACTTGCCGATCTAGATGGCGCTCTGCCCACTGGCAGCACTCGCCGTTTAGAAAGTGCTGGGCGTAAGCGCATCGTCATTATGGTAACCAAAGAAGCCCATTGTTTGGGCGATCTACTGATGAAAGCTGTTTACGGTGATATGGACGTAGAAATTGCTGCAGTAGTGGGCAACTACGACAGCCTGCGCAACTTGACGGAAAAATTTGATATTCCTTTCCATCATATTAGCCACGTAGATTTAAGCCGCGAAGAGCATGAGCAGCAAGTTATTGAGGTAGTACAACAATACCAACCAGACTATGTTGTTCTCGCCAAGTACATGCGTATTCTTACGCCGGCCTTTGTGGAAGCCTTCAACAACAAAATCTTAAACATCCATCACTCGTTTTTGCCAGCCTTCATTGGTGCTAAGCCATATAAACAAGCTTACGACCGAGGCGTAAAAATTATTGGAGCTACAGCCCACTTTGTAAACAACGATTTGGACGAAGGACCAATTGTAGAGCAACACGTTATTCATGTTGACCATACTTACAGTGCCGAAGAAATGGCCAAAGCTGGCCGAGATGTAGAAAAAGCAGTATTGAGCAAAGCCCTGCAGCAAGTACTTGATGAAAAAGTATTTGTTTACGGAAACCGTACCGTGGTGTTTCGTTAATTAAAGTACTTAACGCTAAGTGGCTTTGAGTAATCGAAGTCACTTAGTAAGTTGTACATGTCACTCCCCTTCACTTCTTTATCTATTTCTTGTTGCAGATCTGGCTTCGCCACTTTGTGTTTGACTCGGCTTAACAAATCAACGTTGTTCATTACCTCATGAGGTAAACCGTCAACACTGTCCTCTGCACACGCCGCATAGCCGCCAAGAGCTTGTTCTAAACGAATTCGCGAAGTTTCTCCCGCTTGCAGGTGCTTACTCCAATTGGCTTGCACTGGAAACTCATCATCTAGAGCTTTAAGCGCGCGAGCCTGAGCTAATTGAAACTTATCGCGTAAATCTTGCTGAACTTGCTCATGATTTTGCTTCTGCATCGAAAACTGAGCTTGGTCGCACACGTTTTGACTAAGCATGCTGAGTAATAGATGAAAACGAGCTTGTTCACCATGCAAAGTACTTTGGTTAAGCGTATCGCCCAACTGCAGTTCATCACATAAGCTACTCTGTCTAATTTGTTCAACTAACATATCGCTCCTCCATTACCTTTATAGCTATCGGAAGAGCAGACTAAAACTTTAGCAAATATCGGCTAAATGCACAGATAATAGGCAAACAGTAATCTGCCGATAAAAATGTCGCTTTTTTTGCTTTACAGCCCACCAAGTTCTGGTAATATGCCGCTCCACAAGCAGGAGGGGTTCCCGAGTGGCCAAAGGGAACAGATTGTAAATCTGTCGCGAAAGCTTCGGTGGTTCGAATCCACCTCCCTCCACCATACTGATAAAAAAAGACATCCTAGGATGTCTTTTTTTATGCCTGAAATTTGTCGTCAGTATGCAATGGACACAGGGCCCGATGTTTAGCTGGGAATAGATGAATAAGTCTAGGGAATAACAGCATTTTGAAACAAATGCTTAACATGGTGAGGCGGCAGAAACAAATACGCCAAGCTAATTTTAGCTTGGCGTTCCAACCAAATACGGAAAGTAATAAACGGTAAATAGACTAACTTACTAAGTAGAAAGATGTACATTTGCAAATCTAACCACTCAACTAAGGCGGTCCAGCCATCTTAAGGTTGCCCTAAAGACCTGTAACTTTCCGACCTTGGATCACTCCAAGTTTGGCTTTGACTCAGCGCTAATGAGACCAAAAGACTCATTAACACCTCAATATTAAATCAAGCTTGGCTGTTTTTGCAAGGTTTAATAGCAGATACTACTACCGTGCTAACTGTCTATACTTACACTACTTTATCGCTCAGTAACTTATGCTAGGATAAGCCAAAAGGATTAGAACACTCAGTAATGGCAACGCAATATAATTACAGCGACAAGCAAATACTCATCGTTGATGATCAACGAGCCTTTCAGGTTATGCTTAAGGCGATGTTGCAAAACTTTGGTGCAACCGACGTTTATTTTGCAAATACTGGTGAAGCAGCTGTAAGGGCGTGCCGAAAACGAAAATTCGACATACTTTTAGTGGATTATAATCTAGGTACAGGTAAAAATGGCGGCCAGCTTTTAGAAGAACTGCGTGTTAGCGAATTGTTAGAAGTTGATGCCCTATTCTTTATCATTAGTGGTGACAATAACAAAAGCATGGTGCTTAGTGCTCTAGAAATGGAGCCAGATGAGTTTATTACTAAGCCCTTTTCTCAGTTTCAACTGCATAACCGCCTAGCGCGCGCCAATCTTAAGCGACAAAGCCTACGCGAAGTTTACGAGGCACTCGCTAAGAAACAATACCAGCAAGTTATTGAACTCTGCGATAAGCAAATTGAAGCAGAAAGCCGCTATAGCAATTATTGCCGAAACCTACGCGTAGAAGCGCAAATCGCCTTAGGTGAATACCAAGCCGCTAAAGAAGCACTAGAAGCCATACTAGAAGAACGAAAACAAACTTGGGCGAAAGCTACCCTTGGCCGAGTCCACCTTTTGCTAAAAGACAATAAGAGCGCCATAGAAACGCTTAATCGCTCTATCGCCGAGAGCCCTTTGCTACTCACCGGTTACGATTGGCTAGCCCGCGCTTATCGTGCCGAGGGCGAGTTAGACAAAGCTTTAGAAACCGTTCTAAAAGCCTCGAAGTTAGCCGTAAATAGTATCGAGCGACAACAATTGCTCGCAGAACTAGCCATGGAGGCTGGCGATTTAACTCTAGCTAAAGAAACCTTTTCGACCATTTTACAGCTCGCTAGGCGTTCTATACATCGCGGCCCCCATCATCTTTGCAACTATGTACGTAGCCTGATCGATGAAGCGCAAAATGAAGATGATTTATATCGAAAGAATCGCTTGCTGCAAGAGGTTAATTCGGTGCTATTTCATGCAAGACGTGAAGAAGGTAAAGACGAAGACTTTAATTTTGATGCCTTTGAAGGCATCAGCCAAGCTCGAGTGCACGCCACCAAAGGCGAATTAAACAAAGCCAAACGATTGCTGTTTGATAGCCACGACGGTTTGTTAGATGCCCCAGACAAAGTGAGTGGCGAGCTTTTGCCGGATACCTTCTTAACTCTAAACTCTGTAGGCGAATTTGAATACGCAATGCCCTTCGCTGAAGAGCTAGAAAAACGCGATAACATTGACCCTATGTCGCTGTCCTCTGCGCATAAGGTATTAAAAGCCGAAGATTTTGAGCTAAAACTAGGCCAGTTTCGTGAGTACAATAAAATGGGTATTGAAGCCTACGAAGAAGGCCGCTTCCATGAAGCCACTAGCTATTTCGACAAAGCCTTACAAGTTGCCCCAGGTAACACTGGCGCTATCTTAAACAAAATCCAAGCGATTCTAAAACAGCTTAATCAGTCAGAGAAAGGACTCAGCGGCCAACTTTTAACAGACTGTAAAATCACCATTAAACTGCTAGACGGTCTTAAGCTAAATGACAACCACGCCGAACGTTATTCAACCTTAAAAAGCGAGTTCCAGCAATTAGGTAGCAAAAATAAGTAAGCTCTAACCGCAGTTAACCATAACAGTAAAGGCAACTCGCAAAATCCTCTATTTGAAATACACTTAGCTTTAGGCCAGTAAAAAAACTGGCTAATAATCAAATTGTTGATTAATAGCTGGAGTGTTAGCGAAATATGGAGAAATGCGGTAAATGCCTCTATCAAGATAGCTCTGGTGCCAGCTGCAGTGAGCCAGCTTTAGAAAGTGGTTTGTGTTTTTGGCACGATCCTGACGAGGACAAGTGCGGCGAGGAGATCAAAGAGAAGCTAGAAAACTACGCCCAAAATGGCGGTATGCTTCGAGGAATCAGCCTAAAAAAAGCCAAGCTTGCGGGTATTGATTTAGTTCGCTACAACAGCAAGCAAGGTTACGACCTCTCTGGCGCTGACCTCTACCGAAGCGACTTAAAAGGTGCTCACCTTTTCAATATTAACCTACAAAACGGTAGCTTGATGAAAGCCGATTTGCGAGGTGCTAACCTAAATCATGCCGACCTAACTAAAACCAACCTACTCGGTGCCAAAATGGACCAATGTAAGTGCGATAGCCTTTGTGTGGGTGAAAAAGTCCTTCAAGAGCAACTCGGTAGTGCTGCCGAACAGCAACAAGATAAAGAAGCCATGGCCGACTACTACCAACAAGCCGAAGAGGTATATCGCGGTTTGCGCAAAACAGCTGAGTCGGAAGGCTTGTTTACCACAGCAGGCGTGTTTCTGCGTAAAGAACTCACTATGCGACGTTATCAAATGCCCAAATTCTCTTATCGACGAGGAATATCCAAGCTGGTTGATTTGGTATGCGGTTACGGAGAGTTACCGATTCGCGTGGTATACACCTCAATGTTAATCATTTTAAGCTGCGCAATTATCTACTCATTTACCGGTATTCACTTTAACGGCAATATTGTTTCGCTTAGTGTTAACCACAGCCTTGGGCAAAACGTTGTGGCGTTTTTTGAATGCTTATATTACAGCGTGGTCACATTTACTACGCTTGGTTATGGCGACTTCACTCCTGTTGGACTTTCCCGAATTTTCGCCGCCATAGAGGCCTTTAGCGGTAGCTTTATCATTGCGCTGTTTGTTGTAGTGTTTGTAAAGAAAATGACCCGCTAGCGCTGTTGAGGCCAGTTTTCTTAGATAAGCAGTGCTTTTTAACTAGCACTTTCGTAAAGTTAGATTAACCTTTATCTTTTACTCAACACCCTAGTAAGGAATCGACCTTGAAATTTGTGGTTATCGCTCTACTCGCTATTTTTGTGATTTTGTTTATTCTTCGCGCCAATAATAATGCCAAAGCGGTTAAGCAAAACCGTCAACTGGGCCACGACTTTCTTGCCGAAAACGCTCAAAAAGACGGTGTAATAACCACAGAATCAGGGTTGCAGTACGTGATTTTGGAAGATGTTGTAGAAGGCGCTGAGAAGCCTTCAGCAAACAGCACTGTGACCGTTCATTACCATGGAACACTGTTAAGCGGCTTAGTGTTTGATAGCTCGGTAGAACGCAAACGCCCTGCACAGTTCCCCTTAGGGCAAGTTATCGCCGGCTGGACCGAAGGTTTGCAATATATGAGCGTGGGCGAGAAATTCCGTTTCTTTATCCCAAGTCAATTAGCCTATGGCGACCGTAGTGTGGCATCAATTCCTGCCGGCTCTACCTTAATCTTCGAAGTAGAATTGCTGTCGGTTGATAGTAAGTAGGCTGATTGAACACTTCATGTAAATGTAAAAAGCCTTGGCATGACCAAGGCTTTTTTATGTCTACTGTCCCGTCCGGAAATAGGTTGACATAAAGAGGACTTCTTTATGACAACACCCATTAACTCAAGCCCTAAGCGCACACAACGAGATTACACCTTAGCCTTTAAATTAGGTGTCGTAGAGCGCGTCGAAAAAGGCGAAATGACTTACAAACAAGCTCAAGCCCGATTTGGCATTCAGGGGCGTTCAACAGTACTGGTTTGGCTCAGAAAACATGGTAGGCTTGATTGGTCAAAACCATTTCAGCATCCCCTTATGCCTAATTCAAAAGAAACGCCAGCCGAAACAATCAAGCGCCTTGAGCGTGAGTTAGCCGAAGAGAAGCTACGTAACCAAATCCTCAATGGTATGGTCGATATCATGGACAATGAATACGGAGCGGGCCTTAGAAAAAAGTACTTATCCGGTACATCTGGCAAGCGAAAACCGACAGCGAAATAAACCTAGCTGCTGCATGTCGCGCGGCGGGTATTTCACGGCAATCTATTTATCAGGCGGTCGCCCGAATGGAAAACCGTAGAGCGACGTTATCGGTCATCAAAGACTGGGTACAGTACTGGCGTAAATATATGCCGCGATTGGGTGTACGCAAGCTCTACGTGTTGATAAAGCCTAAACTCCTTGAGCACGACATTAAACTTGGACGAGATGGGCTCTTTGCCTATTTGAGACGTGAKGGTTTGCTGGTTAAACCAAAGAGAAGCTTCACCAAAACGACATTCAGCAAGCACTGGATGAAGAAACATCCTAACCTGCTGAAAGAGGAAGGGTTACATGATGCAGAGCATGTACTGGTTAGCGACATAACCTATCTTGAATCAGACCAAGGTGTACACTATCTGTCGCTGGTGACCGATGCTGCTTCTCGTAAAATAGTCGGTCATCACTTGAGTGAGGACATGAAAGCTGACAGCGTAGTGAAGGCCCTGAAAATGGCGGTTAAAGATAAGCGCTATATCGCTAACACGGTACACCACTCAGACCGAGGCTCACAATACTGCTCGGCAGTTTATCAGGATGARCTGTTGATAAACCAAATTCGACCCTCGATGACAGACGGTTATGATTGCTACCAAAATGCGTTGGCGGAAAGGATAAACGGAATACTGAAGCAGGAGTTTTTACTGTACCGATGTAAAACGCTTAAAGAAATGAAGATACTTGTAAAAGAATCGATAGCGATATACAACGCTATGAGGCCGCATCTGAGTTTAAATATGAAAACGCCCAATCAGGTGCACAATAGAAAAGGCCAGCTACTGGAGCTGGCCTAAAAATCGTCAACCTATCTTAGGACGGGTCATCTTGTAAAAATTAACGAAGGCTATCGATAACATCGTTAAACAAAGGGCTTGGGCGCATTGCTGCGGCCACTTTAACACTGTCTGGTTGGTAGTACCCAACTAAGTCAACTGCTGGTCCCTGAGCGGTGTTTAGCTGCTCTACAATTTGAGCTTCTTGGCTAGCAAGCTTTTGCGCTACTTCAGCGAAAACAGCTTTTAGCTCTTGGTCTTCGCTTTGCTCTGCTAAGCACTGTGCCCAGTACAAACATAGGTAGAAATGACTACCACGGTTGTCTAGCTCTTTCACTTTACGCGAAGGAGATTTGTTTTCGTCTAAGAAAGTACCGGTAGCTTTATCAAGCGTACTGGCTAGTACCGCAGCTTTAGCGTTGTTAGTTACTTGCCCTAGGTGCTCCAAAGAAGCAGATAGCGCTAAGAACTCACCTAAAGAATCCCAACGTAAGTGGTTTTCTTTTTCGAACTGCTGAACGTGCTTAGGCGCAGAACCGCCGGCACCAGTTTCGAATAAACCGCCGCCATTCATAAGCGGTACAATTGACAGCATTTTAGCCGAAGTACCTAGCTCAAGAATTGGGAATAAGTCGGTTAGGTAGTCACGTAATACGTTACCGGTAACAGAAATCGTATCTAAGCCTTGCTTAACACGTTCTAGAGAGAACTGAGTCGCATCGCTTGGCGCAAGTACTTTAATTTCTAAGCCGCTAGTATCATGTTCAGTTAAGTACTGTTCTACTTTGCTAATTAGCTGAGCATCGTGAGCACGATTTGCATCTAACCAGAATACTGCTGGAGTATTGGTTAAGCGAGCACGGTTAACTGCTAGTTTCACCCAATCACGAATTGGCGCGTCTTTAACTTGGCACATTCTGAAAATGTCGCCTTGCTTAACCGCTTGGCTAAGTACTACTTGGCCATTTTGGTCAACTACTTCTACCGTACCAGCTGCTGGTGCAGTAAAGGTTTTATCGTGTGAACCATATTCTTCGGCTTTTTGCGCCATTAAACCAACGTTAGCTACCGAACCCATAGTTGTTGGGTTAAACGCGCCGTTCTCTTTACAGAAATCGATGGTTTGCTGATAAATGCTTGCGTAGCTGCGATCTGGGATCACCGCTTTAGTATCTTGTTGCTTGCCTTCGCTATTCCACATTTGACCAGATGCACGGATCATTGCAGGCATAGACGCATCAATAATTACATCGCTTGGTACGTGCAAGTTAGTAATGCCTTTGTCTGAATCTACCATGGCTAAACCAGGGCGCTGCGCGTATACCGCGTCAATTGCAGCTTTAATTTCTTCTTGCTTGGCCGCGTCTAACTGTTGAATTTTAGCGTAAACGTCACCTAAGCCGTTGCTTACATCAACACCTAGCTCTTCAAATAGTTCGCCGTATTTAGCAAATACATCTTTAAAGAATACTTTTACTACGTGGCCAAAGATAATTGGGTCAGACACCTTCATCATGGTGGCTTTCATATGTAGCGAGAACAAAATGCCTTTAGCTTTTGCATCTTCAATTTCTGCTTCAATAAATGAAGACAGTTCAGCCACGTTTAGCGCTGCTGCGTCAATTACTTCGCCAGCTAGTACAGGGAATGCTTCTTTTAAAGTGATGGTTTCGCCAGCGTCAGTTTTTAACTGAATAGATACCGAACCAGCATCTTGGATAGTGGCTGATACTTCGCTGCCGTAAAAATCGCCTTGGCTCATGCTAGCTACGTGGCTTAAAGAATCTTTTGACCAAGCACCCATAGAGTGTGGATTATTGCGAGCATATTGCTTAACTGAACCAGGCGCACGACGGTCTGAGTTACCTTCACGCAATACTGGGTTTACCGCACTGCCTTTTACTTTGTCGTATTTGGCTTTAGCGTCACGCTCTTGGTCGTTACTTGGCTCTTCTGGGTAATCAGGTAAAGCGTAACCTTGGGCTTGCAACTCTTTAATCGCCGCTTTTAATTGCGGAACCGAGGCACTGATGTTTGGAAGCTTAATAATGTTAGCTTCTGGCTTTTTAGCCAATTCACCTAGCTCGGCTAAGGCATCAGAGATTTGTTGTTGCTCGGTTAAACATTCAGGAAAGCTAGCAATAATACGAGCAGCTAAAGAAATATCACGGGTTTCTACATCAACACCAGCAGCATTAGTAAACGCTTGTACAATAGGTAGTAGTGAGTACGTGGCTAAGGCTGGCGCTTCGTCCGTTAAGGTATAAATAATCTTTGACGTCATGTCGGTCCCTAAAAGTTGTGGTTGCTCTCGCAATGGCTGCCATTTTTATACAAATGATCGAGTCTGCGAGGTGGTTAGCGAGCAATAAAAAACTACAAAGCTTGTTTACTTATTAACTCACCGTCCAATAATTCGGCCAAAATAATAAACCATTTACAAACGCTTTAACATTGTTTTACTAGTGGTACATCCATTAGATGTTACAATTGGCGCTATGAATAAGTTTGCAAAATCGCCAGCGCAGCGTCGTTTTAAACGAAAGCCTCAGGCCAAATCAGTTAAACCACTTAATGGCCCACGCCGTTTAGTTCTGTTCAATAAACCCTTTGACGTACTTAGCCAATTTACCGATGGCCAAGGCCGAGCAACCCTAAAAGACTATATCGATATTGAAGAGGTTTACGCCGCCGGTCGGCTAGATAGAGACAGCGAAGGATTGTTGCTGTTAACAAACGACGGGAAACTGCAACATCAGCTTGCTAATCCCAAAGCCAAAACCAGCAAAACCTATTGGGTACAAGTGGAAGGCGCGCCCAGCGATGCCGAACTAGAACCTTTACGTAAAGGCGTAACCCTAAAAGACGGTCCCTGTTTGCCGGCCAAAGTAAGGCTGATGCAAGAGCCCGATTTATGGCCACGTAATCCACCGGTTCGTGAGCGTAAATCTATTCCCACCACTTGGTTAAGCATTAGCATTAAAGAAGGGCGAAATCGGCAGGTACGCCGCATGACAGCAGCCATTGGCTTCCCTACTCTGCGCTTGGTTCGCTATCAAATTGGCCACTACACCTTAGACGGAATAGCCAACGGCAGTTACCAGCAATTAGTGGGCGAAGACATCACATAGACACCCATGCTGAAATGCTGTTTTCGTCACAGTTTTTCTGGTAGAATTCGCCGCAAATTTTTCCCAACAAGTTAGCATGAACTCAAACAACACTAAAAAAGTGATTGTCGGTATGTCCGGCGGCGTCGACTCTTCCGTTTCAGCCTACTTGCTTATTCAGCAAGGCTATCAGGTTGAAGGTCTTTTTATGAAGAACTGGGAAGAAGACGACAACAGCGAATACTGTGCAGCGGCAGAAGACTTAGCCGACGCTCAAGCTGTGTGTGACAAACTAGGTATTAAGCTACATACCATTAACTTCTCAGCAGAATACTGGGATAACGTATTTGAACACTTCCTTGAAGAGTACAAAGCGGGTCGCACGCCAAATCCAGACATTATGTGTAACAAGGAAATTAAGTTTAAGGCATTTTTGGAATTTGCCGCAGAAGAATTGTCTGCCGACTACATCGCCACTGGGCACTACGTACAGCGCCGCTTTCAAGACGGTCACTGGCAAATGCTACGCGGCTTAGATAGCAATAAAGATCAAAGCTACTTCTTATACACCCTAGAAGAAAAGCATATTGCGCAAACGCTATTCCCTGTAGGCGAAATTGAAAAGCCAGAAGTACGCCGCATTGCCGAAGAACAAGGTTTGATTACCGCTAATAAAAAAGACTCAACCGGGATCTGTTTTATTGGTGAGCGCAAATTTACCGACTTCTTAGCTCAGTACCTCCCCGCTCAACCAGGTGATATTGAAACCTGCGAAGGCAAGGTAATTGGCAAGCACCAAGGTTTGATGTACCACACCCTAGGCCAACGTAAAGGTTTAGGCATCGGCGGCACCAAAGACGGTGACGAGACCCCTTGGTACACCGTAGACAAAGACATTGAGCGCAACGTGCTTATTGTTGGCCAAGGTCACGACCACCCTCGCCTAAAATCTCGGGCACTTATTGCAGGCCAACTGCATTGGGTAGACCGTAAAACCATTACTGAAGAATTGCGCTGTAGCGTTAAAATTCGTTACCGCCAACAAGACGTAGCTTGTACCATTATTCCGCGTGACAACGATGAAATAGAAGTGGTATTCGACGAAGCCCAAATTGCGGTTACGCCTGGTCAGTCTGCGGTATTTTATCTAAACGAAGTATGTTTAGGTGGCGGTATCATTGAACAAAAAATTGGCCTATAGCCTATGAGCAATGCAATCCACGATCGTGTTATCGCGTTTGCTGGCATCTGCCAAGTGGCTAAGCTGGTGCAAGATGTTGCGCGCACTAGCAACTGCGACGAAGCGGGTTTAAAGACCAGCTTAAACAGCATTCTTATTACCAACCCTAACGAAACCGTTGAGGTATTTGGCTCATTAGAACAGCTAAAACTTGGTTTGGGCGTAATGAGCGGCCAACTAAGTAGCCAACAAGAAAAGCGTAACGCCGAGATAACACGCTACCTAGTGAGCTTGTTAGCCCTAGAGCGACGCTTAAACAAACGCCCCGACCTAATGAACATGATGGGCGAGCGCATTGGCCAACTAGATAGACAATTACAACATTTCGATTTGCTCGACCAACAAGTGCTGGGCGGTATCGCCGACATTTATAGCGACATTATTAGCCCGCTTGGTCCGCGCATTCAAGTAGCTGGAAACGTGAGCTACTTACAGCAACCGGTGGTTCAACACAAAGTTCGCGCGCTGCTGCTAGCCGGCATTCGCGCCAGTGTTCTGTGGCGCCAATTGGGCGGCCAACGACGCCAGTTACTGTTTTCACGTAAAAACTACTTACAGCAAACAACACAACTTTTACACACCATTGATTAGTTAATTTAGGAGATCACCATGGAACTGTCGGCCTTGACAGCCATTTCCCCGATAGACGGACGCTACGGGGATAAAACTTCTGAACTACGTAGTATTTTTAGCGAGTTTGGCTTAATTAAATACCGCGTACGAGTAGAAATTCGTTGGTTACAAAAACTTGCTCAACAGCAAAATATTGCTGAAGTGCCAAGCTTCTCTCCTGAGGCTATCGCGTTTCTAGATAGCATTAACGACAACTTTAACGAAGCCGATGCTGCTCGCGTTAAAGAAATTGAACGTACCACTAACCACGACGTAAAAGCGGTTGAGTACTTTCTAAAAGAAAAAGTAGCAGGCAACGCCGAACTTGATGCCGTATCAGAGTTCATCCACTTTGCTTGTACTTCAGAAGACATTAACAACTTGTCTCACGCGTTAATGCTAAGCGAAGCACGCAGCGAAGTATTAGTGCCTTACCTGCAAAAGCTAATCGATGCGATTACCGATCTTGCTAAAGAACTTCGTGAAACACCGTTGTTGTCACGCACCCACGGTCAGCCGGCATCGCCAAGCACCATGGGTAAAGAAATGGCCAACGTAGTTGCCCGTTTACGTCGCCAGCTTAAGCAAATTGAAGCAGTAGAAGTACTAGGTAAAATTAACGGTGCAGTAGGTAACTACAACGCTCACATCTCTGCTTACCCAGAAGTTGACTGGCACCAGTTCTCTGAAGAGTTTGTTACCAGCCTAGGTGTGCAATGGAACCCGTACACTACCCAGATTGAGCCGCACGATTACATCGCAGAACTATACGATGCCATCGCCCGCTTCAACACCATCTTGCTAGACTTTGACCGCGACATTTGGGGTTACATTTGCCTTGGTCACTTTAAGCAAAAAACCATTGCTGGTGAAATTGGCTCATCAACCATGCCGCACAAAGTTAACCCAATCGACTTTGAAAACTCAGAAGGTAACCTAGGAATTGCCAACGCATTGTTTGGCCACCTAGCCGCTAAACTGCCTGTTTCTCGTTGGCAGCGCGACCTTACCGACTCAACGGTACTGCGTAACCTTGGTGTAGCCATGGGCTACTCGTTAATTGCTTACCAAGCCACGCTAAAAGGCGTGAGTAAGTTACAAGTTAACGAAGAAAACTTGCTTAAAGATTTAGACGGCAATTGGGAAGTATTGGCCGAGCCAGTACAAACCGTTATGCGCCGTTACGGCATCGAAAAGCCTTACGAGAAGTTAAAAGAGCTTACTCGTGGTAAGCGCGTAGACGCACAAGCTATGCGTGAGTTTATCGACGGTTTAGACATGCCAGAATCAGCCAAAGACGAGCTGAAGAAGATGACGCCAGCCAACTACATTGGTGATGCGATTAAGCTTGTAGACCAGCTGTAATAACTACTGCCTAAAGCCTCACGCTTAAGGCCTAGTTAATAGCAAAAGCCACAACAATTGTTGTGGCTTTTTTATTTGCCTCAGATAACCAAATCTCTCTAACCGCCCCAACTACAGGCAAAACTACGAGCGACGTAACACCGCCCCATTTCTGGTCATGCATACAGTATTATTTGTTTTTGGCTTTCTAGTGTGAATAAACAAGACAAATTGTGCGCGTTTTGCCTTGAGCTGAAAAAATTACAAGCGTAGTATCAATCACTTAGCTTAGTGTTGAATTAGATAATAGGTTTATTAACTGTGCATGCGCGTTTTGCCAGAAAACGTATTGAGCCTTATTCTTGTTTCTTCATTAAATTCAGATATTTAGCCATGCGCGTTTTCACTGGTCTAATCTGGTAAACGCGCATGCGCACTATACGAATGTTAGCATGACGAGATAATATGAAGCCTAAATCACACACTTTGTTTCATTTCACAAAAAACATCGAGTTTGTTAAAAATATTTTACTTGATGGTTTTTGGCCTAGGTACTACCTAGAAGATTTGAGTTGGTATATTTTTGAATATGATTATGTGGCTTTTCCAATGGTTTGCTTTTGCGATATTCCGCTGTCTAGAATTGGTGAACATGTCGATTTTTATGGCGAATTTGGGATAGGGGTAACTAAAGAATGGGCATTGGCTAATAATTTGAATCCATTGTCATATGTAGCAAAAAACAGTACATATTGTTCTTCGGTCAATAACCTATTTAAAAATGCACATGGTCAAAATGGATACTATGAAGGCGCAGGAAATGATTTAAATCAACTACTCTCCTTTTTAAAACCATTAGAAGGGAAAATGCTACTTTCCGGATCTCCTGTGGATAAAGAGTTTTACCAAGAAAGTGAATGGCGTTTTGTTCCCAAAAAAACTGATGTTCAAGCTTGGTTGGATAAACAGTCTTATGATAATGCCGAAACTCTTGAGCAACACAATAAAGAGACAAAGGAATTCTCCTCTCTAAAAATATCGCCAGCAGATATTAAATATGTATTTGTAAAGAGTGATAGTGATATTCCTGAAATGATTAACTTTATTCAAACCAAGCTTGATAACTACTCAGGAGTTGAACTAAAAATATTGATGTCTCGGGTAGTGTCACTAGAAAGTATATCCAGCGATTTGTAGTAAGTCATGCTAACAAGTCACTAAAGATGGACTCGTAACAGTTGGCTCGGTTCCGCTTCGCTACACATTTTAGCCAACAATTACTCGCCTCTTAGTGAGGCGTTATACGGAATTCAAATTGGCATATAGTAAAACTTTATCATCGGACGCCGACATTGCTTTTATAGAGGTATCTGGTTGGGACGAGCCTGGAATAGCTTTTAGCACTTCTAAAATAGAAAGCCTGCTGAGCCAACTTAAGGTTGTTGGAGACGATATGATTTCTAGTAAAGATGGAAAAGCGGGTGAAGCTCTTTATTTTATTGAGTCAGAATTACACTCACTTCTTCGTTCAAGTAAAAACATGAAGTCAGGTAACTAGTCCCGTATTACAAGGAGCTTAGCAGGACAAATAACCGTTGGCTTTTGCTCCTGCGTCGCCTATTTTCGCCAACAACTATTCGTCCATTAGCGGGGCGTTAGCAGTAAAGGATAGAAATGTTCAGTATCTTCAAGAAAAAGGAAGCTCCAATATTAACGGTGCTGGTGAATGGGAAGGAAGTTTGTTCGATTGTAAAAGACGAGCTGCCTGTCGAAAAAAAACCAACGGTGAAGTGCGATGCGCGTAGCACCATTGAATTTATTGATTCAGAGGGTAATAAGACCACTCATGATCTTGGAAATAATTCTGGTTGGTTTCACTTTTCCGTAAGAGTCCACCCCAATCTTGCATGCCAAGCAGATTGCGTGATTACTGACTCAAAAGAATTTAATGAAAGTGCATTCAAAGAAGGCAAGGCAACTGGTATTCGGTTGCAGCCATTTTTTCTGAGTGGATCAAGCACTGATGCAAGCATTTTCATAGGTCGAGGCCTATTTAAAAGAGGGCTTCACTTCAATGGCACTGTTACTCCAGGAAATACAGTTCTATCTTGTGTATGCGATAGCTGCCAAAAGTCATTCTTAATACAGTCTTATCATGCAGGTTTTAGTAATTCCGGCTATTTTTACTCTGGCTCGGGGAAATACACGATTACGGTAAGTGACCACATTGAAGGTAGCCCTGCCGCATTATCAGCCCCAAATAAAGATCCACTGTCAAAACTGGAAGGCATGCTACCTGAAGCACCAGATGGCAGTGCTTTTAGCTATCTAAATCCGTTTAGGTGCCCTCACTGTAGTGCACCTTATATTGACTTCGAGAAATATCCCGAAGATCGAGCGGGTGAGTACTACGGCAACTATTTTGTAGGTTCGGAGCTCCTAAGTTATGAGCCAGTTCACGGCTAACAAGTGCATGTTGTTGGACTGGTTTTCCGCTGCGCTCCAAACCAGCCGCAAATGCAGGCGTTAGCTCAAAAAAAAAGCAGCCGATGGCTGCTTTTTACTAACTGCAATTTAAGCTCTTAAGCATTTAAGCCTTGGCTTTTGAGGTACTCTTCGTAGGTGCCGTGGAAGTCTACTATACCTTCTGGTGTCATTTCGATAATACGCGTAGCAAGGCTTGATACAAACTCTCGGTCGTGGCTTACAAATACCAAAGTGCCTGGGTAGTTTTCTAAGGCTAAGTTGAGTGACTCAATAGATTCCATATCCAAGTGGTTGGTTGGCTCGTCCATCACCATAATGTTTGGTTTTTGCAAAATCATTTTACCAAACAGCATACGACCTTGTTCACCACCAGAGATAACCTTAACGGATTTGTTAATGTCTTGCTGTGAGAATAGTAAACGGCCTAAGGTGCCACGAATCACTTGTTCGTCGTCGCCCTCTTTACCCCATTGCCACATCCAGTCAATTAGGTTTTTATCTTCTTCAAAATCGGCAGCATGGTCCTGCGCGTAGTAACCTAGCTGAGCATTCTCAGACCATTTAATGCTACCGCCAAAATCGGTATCGCCCACCAAACATTTAAGGAAGGTTGTTTTACCAATACCGTTAGGGCCAATAACCGCTATGCGCTCGCCCACTTCCACCATTAAATTAAGATCTTTAAATAAGGTTTCTTCGTAGCTCTTTTCTAAGCCTTCAATTTGTAAGGCTAAGCGGTGCAGCTTTTTCTCTTCTTCGAAGCGAATGTAAGGGTTTTGACGGCTAGAAGGTTTAACTTCGGCCAACTGAATTTTATCAATTTGTTTAGCGCGAGAAGTAGCTTGCTTAGATTTAGAAGCGTTGGCCGAGAAGCGGCTAACAAAGGTTTTAAGCTCAGCAATTTGCGCTTTTTTCTTGGCGTTGTCCGACAACATTTGCTCTCGCGCTTGGGTTGCCGCTGTCATGTACTCGTCGTAAGAACCAGGGAATGTGCGTAGCTCACCGTAATCTAAATCGGCCATATGAGTACATACACTGTTTAAAAAGTGTCTGTCGTGCGAGATGATAATCATGGTGCAGTTACGCTCGTTAAGCACCCCTTCCAACCAACGAATAGTATTAATATCCAAGTTGTTGGTTGGTTCGTCGAGCAACATAATGTCTGGGTCACCAAACAATACTTGGGCTAGCAATACACGTAGTTTCCAACCGGGAGCCACTTCGCTCATTGGGCCGTAATGTTGTTCAATTGGAATGCCTACGCCTAACAGTAATTCGCCGGCACGCGCTTCTGCAGTGTAACCGTCCATTTCTGCAAATTCGGCTTCTAGCTCTGCAGCACGAATACCGTCTTCTTCTGTCATTTCTGGGTTGTCGTAAATCGCATCGCGCTCAGACTTAACTGCCCACAACTCTTCGTAACCCATAATCACGGTGTCGATTACCGCTTTATCTTCGTAAGCAAATTGGTCTTGCTTTAGCTTACCAATGCGCTCGTTAGGATCTTTAGATACATTGCCCGCACTTGGTTCTAAATCACCACCTAATATCTTCATAAAGGTAGATTTACCACAACCATTAGCACCGATAAGACCGTAACGGTTACCTTCGCCAAATTTAACTGAGACATTTTCGAACAAGGGCTTGGCGCCAAATTGCATGGTGATATTAGAAGAAGTAAGCAATGTAAATATTCCGATTGGTTACGTTACACCAGCTTATTGCTGGGTAATCTGGTGACTAAATTGTTTGGTCGCGCATTATGCCACAACTTGCTTAAACAACGCACATATTAGGACAAAGATCACATAAGTTTAGCTGCGTTGAGTCTATCCGCCGGAAAACTAAGCATTCAACAGCCAGCCTAGCGCTTTTATATGACGGCTTGGTTTATTTGGATTATTCTAATCACAGATCATCGTAAGGAGGACAAACCATGTCTGACGCTAGTAACATTGCCAAAGCCGATAGCCATTCGCGCATGCAATACCTAATAAAAGAAAGTAAAGCTCAAAACCAATTGTGGATTTTAATCGACGATGATGGTTGCGTAATGCTTAATTCGGAAGATGAAGACTGCGTACCAGTGTGGCCCAGTAAAGATACCGCTGACGCTTGGGCCACTGGCGATTGGGAACACTGTAAAGCCGAAGCTATTTCGCTAAATAAATGGCGTAGCCGTTGGACCGAGGGGCTAACCGGCGATGAGTTATATGTTGCGGTATTTCCCAACGAGCAAGAAGAAGGCGTAATTTTATCGCCCTACGAATTTGAAGATGCCCTTAGCAAGGGCCGCTAAATAAAAAAGCCTCGCTAGACTAATAATCTAGCGAGGCTTTGAAGGTTCAATCTAAAACTACCAGCCTTGGGTATGTTTTTCGATTAACTGGCAGTAAAGCTCTACCTGTTCTGGGTTATCGTTTAATGCCGAGATGTAATGGTATTGCTCCCCACCCGCCTCTAAAAACTCATCGCGTAGCTCACAAGACACTTCTTCAATGGTTTCTAAGCAATCTGCCGAGAACGCCGGTGAAATAACATCTACAGACTTAATGCCCTGCTCCGCCAATTGATGCAGTAATCGGTCGGTATAAGGTTTTACCCAAGGATCTTTACCAAAACGCGACTGGTAACATAAACGCCATTGGTTTTGTTTAAGGCCAAGCACTGCGGCAACTTTAGCGGCTGTATCTTCACACTGTTGTGGATATGGGTCGCCATTGCGCGCATAACGCTCTGGAATGCCGTGAAAAGAAAACAACAGCACTTCGCCGCGGGCAGTTAGCTCCCAGTGTTGTTTAATCGAATTAGCTAGCGCTTGTATATAAGCTGGCTCGGCGTAGTAGTCTTTTACCATGCGCAGCTCTGGCAGGTTATAGGTGTTTTTAAGCGCTTTAGCGTAAGCATCAAACACTGGTGCGGTGGTTGATACCGAATACTGGGGATACATTGGCAATAACAGCACTTTTTGATGGCCTGCATCTAGCACTTGATTAACCACTTGCTGAATATCTGGTTCGCTGTAGGTCATGGCTAAATGCACTTCATACTTATCACTAAGCTTAGCCGCAACTTTGCTACAAATTTGCTCACTAATCACCTTAAGTGGCGAGCCATCTTTCAACCAAATTTGCTGATACAACTTAGCTACACGGCGCGAGCGCAGTGGCAAAATAACGCAATACAGTAATGGGAGCCATAACAACTTAGGAAGGTTCACCACCCGCTTATCGGACAAAAACCGACCCAGAAATTTAGCTACTGCACCTGGTGTCGCTTCGTCTGGTGTTCCTAAGTTCACCAATATTACGGCACATTTTAACTCACTGTCATTTTGTGACATTCAACTATTCCCTAAAAGTAGACAACACAGTGTACGGCATTTTTAGGCATAAAAAAAAGCGGCAATAGCCGCTTTTTTTGCAAATACTAATTAGTAATTAATCAAGTAATTCAACTAATTGATTGCTGATAGCTTCAACTGACTGAGTACCGTCTAGTTTGAAGTATTTGCTGTTACCTGCTTCAGCTTCTTTACCGTAGTAGCTAACTAATGGTTTAGTTTGCTTGTGGTAAATAGCTAAACGGTCACGAACAATGCTTTCTTCGTCATCTGGGCGGATTACTAAGTCTTCGCCGCTTACGTCGTCTTTACCTTCAACCTTAGGTGGGTTGTAAACGATATGGTAAACACGGCCGCTGCCTGGGTGAACACGACGTCCACTCATGCGCTTAACGATTTCTTCGTCGGCTACGTCAAATTCTAACACCGCATCAATCTTGATACCGGCGTCTTTCATTGCGTCAGCTTGTGGGATGGTGCGAGGGAAACCATCTAACAAAAAGCCTTTTTCGCAATCGTCTTCAAGAATACGTTCTTTTACTAGGCCAATAATCAACTCATCGGAAACTAATTGTCCTGCATCCATTACTTCTTTTGCTTTGATGCCTAAAGCTGTGCCAGCTTTTACAGCGGCGCGAAGCATATCGCCAGTAGAGATTTGAGGGATGCCGTAACGCTCCATAATAAATTGTGCTTGGGTACCTTTACCCGCACCTGGAGCGCCTAAAAGAATAATGCGCATAATTTGCTGTTCCTTGGTCTAGTTTTTAGTGCTTTTACAAGAGACGTGAATTTACACTGATGAGGCCAGAACTACAAGGGAAGCTCGACTAAAGTTCAGTTTGACGAAGCTCTGCATAATAACGCTGTTTGTTACTGTACATGTTCTGGTCGGCTAGCTTATACAAGCCGCTAAAATCTACGTCGGTGGTTGAGGCATACCCTACGGAGAAGCTCACCAAAGGCTCTCCGCCAAAGCTGTTTAGATCGATACCCACTTGATTATTTTGTCTTGCTGCTAAACGCTCGTTTAGCTGACTTGCCGATTCCAATTGTTCACCAGACAATACCGCCGCAAACTCGTCACCGCCAATACGGTAGAAATCTTGGGTTAGGCCGTCACAACAATCAGCTAATACTCTGGCCACCGAAATAATCAGTTGGTCACCTTTCTCATGGCCTTTCTCATCGTTCATTTGTTTTAGGCCGTTCACGTCAATAATAAATAAACCCACTTCGGCATCTAGTTGAGTTTCTAATGAGAACTGCAGTTCATCAAAGGCTTGGCGGTTTTTAATGCCCGTTAAAGAATCGGTTCTGGCAACATGGTCCAGCTCTTCGTTCAGGGTTCGGTTTTCTAAAAATGCGCTGAGTTCGGTGATAAACAATAGAATTCGATTACTGTTTTCTTCAGTTAACTTCGGCTCGTTGATAAGCAACCAACCCATTTTCCCGCCACCGCAGCGAATACCAAACACATTTACCAATTGTTGTTTAAACTCGATACTGAATCGATCCCAACGTTGTCGAGATTTTTCTGATACCCGATTAGCTAACTGTTCGAAGCTTTCTACCTCTACCGATAAACTATCGTTCACCATGCGATGGCCTCGAGATTGCGGCAGGTGAATAACCAAACCGGTATTGGGAAAACACATCGATAAAATTCGTAGCGCATCGTTAGCAATTTGTCGGTTGCCTATGCTAGCTTCTAATACCCGCCTAAATTGCACTAGCTGCTGAAAAAAGAAGTTACTCTGCGCCAAGTTATCCATCGACTGCTCTAAATCACGGGTGCGCTCTTCCACTTTATACTCAAGTTGACTATTTAGGTTCTGAACTTCTTCTAAGTAGCCTGCCCGTAACTTGTCAATGCGCGCTAACTCAACGTTTTTCTCGTTTACGGTGCGTAACTGTTCGCCAATGGTGCCTTTCATTTCTGTAAGCAAATTAGCTACATCGGCAAATTCTCGAATCACCAGCTTACCGTTGTTTAGGGCATCGGCATTTCGGCCTTTTTCAAAGTCTCGAATTAAGCCGTACAAACGGCCAAATGCTTTTGCCACTAAATGCGCAAACAACATCACAACCACAATTATGATGCCAATAACAATAATGCTACTAGCCATGCCCGGCGCCATGGCTTCTTTAACTTGGTTAGCTAGGCTCTCTAGGCGCTGACCAACTTTAATCTTAATCCATACGGAGTTTTGATAGTTTCGACCGGATATAATCAACCGGCTACCATGAGTAACATCGTAAGCGTCATCACCGATAAGGTTCCCAACCAATTGTTCTTCGCGATAGAACACAGCCAGACTTTCTTGGTCGTCTAAGCGATTAGCGGCAACTTCCGCTAACTTATAAATAGGCACTACTGCTATTAAGTAGCCTTTTACAACGATACGATCGATGGCGCGATCAGAGTAAATTGGCACTACATGCACCAAGCTATGGTGTTGACCGCTTTTGCCAACCAAAGAGTAATTATCAACTAAATAGACCTTACTTTTTGATTCAAGATCTTTTATTACGAAGGGGCTAGTAAAACGCTCTTGGAGTATATTTGACTGCTCAAGCGCAAGAATATTTCCACCATAAGATTCCACGACAAAGCCGTCGGCTTCTAGCAAATACAAAGACTCAATTAACGGCGCATCGAGCACAAAATTCCCAAGTATGTCGGGAAGGTGAATCGAATAAAGTAAGTCATCAATGCCATTCACTACACTCTCTTGCTCTGACAGCAAACGCAATCCATTGGTAAGAATCTCGTTGCTATGCTTAAGCTCTGCAGTTATTTGGCTAGCTGAGGCAGCTAAGCGACTATCCACCGATTGATAAACAAAGTTGTACATTTGTTTATAAAGGGTGAACGAGAGCACCGAAACCGGAATAATGGCTACGAAGATCAGTAACAAAAATGTGATAGACCGAAGTCTTATTGTCATTTTTTGCTTCCGCGTTTGCGAATTTCTTTATCAGCAATCGTTTGCATGAGTTGGGTGGCTTGCTCCACTGAATAGTTATGGTCCATATATCGGTTAAAGCCACGCTCTAGGGCTAACCACACTACGGTCATTTCGGCGTCACCGGGCATCGCTCTGGTTTCTTCCATTTGCTTCAACATGTTTTGTTCGTTGGGGCTGTTATCACTGATAATTTGCGAAACCAATTCAACATTAGCAGGAATTAAACCACCTTGATGATAAATGATACTCTGTGCCTCTTGCTGCTGCATAAAAGCACTAAATTGCTTAATTTGCTGATAATTTTCATCTGACCTTGAGAGACGTGGAAAGGCCAATACATAACCAGAAAACATTGGCAGCATTGGCTCACCTTGAATATTTGGCAAGGTGCTTACACCCAGTTTCTCGGCCATATTTTGTTTTAGATCGTTATAAATCCAATCGCCGTTAATCATGTAAGCGGACTGACCATTTTTAAATCGCTCTACGCTACAGTCGTGATTACACCTAGGATCAACTAAGCCAATATCTTTAAGCTGTTTATAAAACTTTAAAGCCTGCTGCATTTCTGGGGTGTCTAAGGTGATTTTATCGCCATTTAACGGCCAGCCTTGAAATGCCGTGAGGAATGGAATGAACCAATACATCTCCGAGTAATTCCAAACAATAGCTTGTTGTTCACCTTGGCTAAGATCTGATTGTTGATCTAGTAACTCGGCCCAAGAGCTGACAGGCTGTTTAACTAGATCTTTGTTATAGTAAAGCACCAAATGGTTGCCTTGAAATAGTGGCACACCGTATTGCTCGTTATCGGTAAAGCCGGCTTTTAGCACTCGCGACTCTGTTTGCGGAATAATCCAGTCTTTGGGCACTGGCGCTAAAGAAATCAAATCATGCATCCCGACAAAGTCACTAGGAACATAAAGGATATCCGGCAAGGTATTGGTGCGTGCTTGGTTAAGTACTTCTTCGCGTAATCGCTCCGATAAGAAGTTATTTTTTTCTACGGTAACACCGGATTGTTTTTCAAACTCTGCAATGGCGTTATCAAGATATTGAGATGGGTTATGGGCATTCCACAATGTGACTTTTGCGTTAGCCTGAGAAAGCGTACACATTAAGCCTATAATCAGCACCATTTTGCGCATGTTAGCTACCTTTCCGTTATTATTTTTTTGTTTAGTGTAGCAACGATTTAGCGCTTTAACTGTGAACTCATCCTCTGCATTCACTTCAAAGTCATCTGACCTGTATAGCTGCAATCAAGTCCATGAATATTCGTTTGTTTTGAACGCTGCTCATAAAACAAACAATAAAAAAGGCAGCACCTAGTGCTGCCTTTTATTATTTAGACTTTGATTAAGCTAAAAGTTGGTTAACTCGCTTAATGAAATCTGAAGGGTTTTCTAAACTACCACGCTCGGCTAATGTTGCTTGATCGAGCAGTAAGCTTGCCCATTCTGCAAATTTAGCTTCGTCTTGCTCGTCTGCTACACGCTTAACTAAGGCATGCTGAGGGTTTAATTCAAAAATGTACTTTTGATCTGGCACATCTTGACCAACTGCTTGCATCAACTTCTGCATTTGCGTGCTCATGTCGTTGTCATCAACAACGATACAAGAAGGTGTATCGGTTAAACGGTAAGTTAAACGAACATCTTTAACTTTATCGCCCAAGCTTTCTTTCATGCGCTCTACAAAGCTAGCGTATTCGCTTTCGTCTTGCTCTTTTTGCTTTTTAGTTTCTTCGTCATCTAAGTCGCCAAGGTCTAAATCACCTTTTGTAACAGAAACTAGCGTTTTGCCTTCAGCTTCTGGCAAGTGACTAATTAACCACTCATCTACACGGTCGTGCATTAGTAGTACTTCAATGCCTTTACGCTTAAAGATTTCTAGGTGCGGGCTATTCGCTGCTGCGGCGTAACCGTCTGCAGTTACGTAGTAAATCTTGTCTTGGCCTTCTTTCATGCGCTCGATGTAATCGGCGAACGAAACATTTTGCTCAGCGCTATCGCTATTAGTTGAAGCAAAACGCAGTAACTTAGCGATTTGGTCTTTGTTAGCGATATCTTCCGCAGGGCCTTCTTTTAGCACTTGGCCAAACTCTGCCCAGAACGTTTGGTATTTCTCGGCATCGTTTTTCGCCATGCGCTCAAGCATAGTAAGAACACGCTTAGTACAAGCGCTACGTAAGTTAGCGGTTGTTTTAGTATCTTGAAGAATCTCACGCGATACGTTTAGCGGTAAGTCGTTTGAATCTAACACACCCTTCACAAAGCGTAGGAAACCCGGCATAAACTCGTCGGCGTCGTCCATAATAAATACGCGTTGTACGTAAAGTTTTAAGCCGTGTTGGCGCTCGCGGTTCCACATATCAAATGGGGCTTTGCTTGGGATGTAAAGCAAGCTGGTGTAATCCTGCTTACCTTCAACCTTGTTATGCGCCCAAGTAAGTGGATCTGCAAAGTCATGAGAAATGTGCTTGTAAAATTCGTTGTACTCATCTTTAGAGATGTCGCTTTTACCACGAGTCCACAATGCAGTTGCTTTGTTGATGGCTTCCCACTCACCTGGTACTGCTTCAACTTTTTCACCATCTGGGCCTTCAGACTCAGGGGTTTCGTCTTTCCACATTTGTACTGGGATCGAAATATGATCTGAGTACTTAGTGATGATAGAACGCACTTTCCAGCTATCTAAGAACTCATGCTCGTCTTCACGCAAGTGAAGAATGATGTCGGTACCACGGCCTTCTTTAGTAATGTCGGCTACAGTGTAATCACCTTCTCCGGCACTTTCCCAACGCACGCCTTGGCTAGCTTCTGCGCCAGCAGCACGGGTTTCAACGGTTACCTTGTCGGCTACGATAAATGCTGAGTAGAAACCTACACCAAATTGACCAATTAATTGTGAGTCTTTTGCGCTGTCGCCACTTAACTGACCAAAGAATTCTTTAGTACCAGACTTAGCAATAGTACCAAGGTGCTCAACTACTTCATCACGAGTCATACCAATGCCGTTATCAGACAAGGTAATAGTTTTAGCATCTTGGTCGAAGCTTACTCGTACACGTAAGTCACCATCATTTTCAAATAAAGCGCTGTCTTCTAGCGCTTTAAAGCGCAACTTGTCGGCGGCGTCTGCCGCGTTAGAGACAAGTTCACGTAAGAAGATTTCTTTGTTTGAATATAGAGAATGGATCATCAACTGGAGTAACTGTTTTACTTCAGTTTGAAAGCCATGAGTTTCTGCATGAGCTGCATCAGTCATCGTATTGTTTCCTTGCTTTTACACATACTTCGTTAGTTGATAAACGATATGGGGGTAGCCAATTTTGATTTCAAGCTGACAGCCAAAAAAATTATCTCTGAGATACAAAAAAGCTCACCGTAGTGAGCTTATATTAAAATACTGAGAGCTACTTAATCGAGCTGCTGCCGACCAATCAAAGAATGCGAAAGTGTCGTGCCATCCACGCTATCAAGTTCGCCTCCCAGCGGAACGCCGTGAGCAATGCGAGATACTTTTACCTGATAACGTTTGGCCATGTCTGCGATGTAATAAGCGGTAGCCTCGCCCTCAACGGTTGGATTAGTCGCGAGGATCAATTCAGCGACTTCCTCTTGGGCTAAACGCTGCTCTAGCTTATCGAGATGAAGCTCTGCTGGGCCAATGCCATCTAGTGGAGAAAGGTGACCCATGAGCACAAAGTAACTGCCAAAAAATTGAGCTGTTTGTTCTATCGCTGCCACGTCGGCGGGGGTTTCAACCACACAAATCACCCCTTTGTTCATACGTTTTGGAGACTGACAGATGGGACAAAGTTCTTCCTCAGCAAAATTGCGGCACACCTTACAATGCCCTATCACGTCCATCGCATTGCTAATGCTAGCCGCGAGTTGTAGACCATCTTTACGCTTGCGCTCTAACAAATGAAAGGCCATGCGCTGGGCACTACGAGGACCCACGCCCGGTAATACCTGTAGTGACTTAATCAATTGTTCTATGCTGGGGCTGTATTTCATTAAACTTCCACTAATCTCAATTTACGCGACGATAATGTAACAGCGTGATAAGCAAAATTCATCACCAGTCGCAGAATTATTCACTTAGAATTGTTCGCAAAATAAATTACATCACTAGACCTAATAGCATTCCAGTGGGTATGATAATAAACGAAGAAGTATTAGCGGTAAGGGATTTATCGCTAAATCGAACAAGGAACAAGTTATGAAGCTAAAAACCAGCTTAATCTCGGCTGCCATTCTATCTGTGTTTAGCGCTAACGCAGCAGCCGACGAAACCTATGTACAAATAGGTGACTATACTCAAATTCTTTTGCCTCTTGGTGGCCTAGGCGTAAGTTTAGCTAAAGGGGATACTGTAGGTAGCTGGCAATTAACCAAATCTTTCGCCACTACCATGATCTTTACTCATGGTATTAAGTTTGCTGTAGACAAGCGCCGGCCTAACTTTACCACTAATAATTCTTTTCCTTCTGGCCATACGGCTGCAGCGTTTAGTGGCGCATCTTTCTTCCAAACTCGCTATGGTTCAGCCTGGGGGGTTCCCGCTTATGCGCTTGCCGCTTACACCGGTTGGAGCCGAGTACATGGCGATAAACACTACTGGGATGACGTGATAGCTGGCGCCAGTATAGCCACTTTAAGTAACTTGTTTTTTGTTAACCCTATCGACGAAGACATTAAAGTGAGCCCAATGGTTGATGGTGATGCTAAAGGTTTACAAATATCACTATCAAATGGCTTTTTTGAAGGCGGAACACGTTCTAAAAAACCACCAACAGCATTTGACCCTAAGTTTAAATTCGACTTTTTGCTTGGGCCTACTCGCTTAAAATCTAATGACATTGGTAGCTTTGCATCCAACCAAAACATAGAGTTTGGTCAAGAAGATACGCTCACAACTGCTGCCGCAAGATGGACTTGGTTAGCCAGTGATCAACACAGCTTTAGTTACTCAACCCAACCTTATGAAGCGCGAGACCAAGGCAAGGTAGAAGGCGGAGGTGATGTATATGCACAATACCAAGTTTGGGATAACTTAGTTAACTGGCAGTACGATTTACAGTTAGGTAAACAATGGATTGGTAAAGCAGGTTTAGGTTTATTGATTCAATATGCGCAAGCTTCACTTTACCCCGACTCAAGCTTTAGCAAAGAGCTAGAAGGTGATGAAGAATGGCTATTTTACCCCTTAGCAAACGCAACCCTTGGTTACCACTTTACGCCTAAGGTGAACCTCGCATTTACTGGCGAATACGGTAATAATGGCGACGGTGAAGTGCTTATGACAGATTTAGGCCTTAACTATGCGTTTAATAAGCGCTGGGATATTGGTGGTGGTTATAGCTACTACAAACGTGACCAAGACAATGCTAAAACCTTTAGAAAAATTGAGTTCGACAGCATTTATCTGCGCTTAGGTTATGCATTTTAAAACTGAAGGCGCAGATTGCGCCTTTTTATTACCTTTTACTTGCAAGGATGCCCGTGAGTACTCGTTTAAAGTCTGCCTTACTAATTAACCTAATTTGCTTATTGGTGGTAGCGAGTGTCACTGCCTTAGCCTTGCCTTTTCTGTATCAGCAGCAAAAAAACAATACCGAGAAGGAAGTAACAACCGCACTAAGTTTGTTTGAGATTAGTGCACGGCGCGCAGTAAATATTCAAAATAAACCAGTGTTAAAAGAGCTGGCCGAAGAGCTGTTAAAGTCACCCAGTGTTAACTATGTAAAAGTCACCGACCAAAGTAGTCGTAAAGTCATGGTGGAAGCCGGCACACCGCGCAAGAAGCAGCAAAATGATGGCAAACAAACCAACAAACTTGCTGCTCAAGTCGACAACCAACAACGACCATCTAGCCAAATTAATCCTATTGCTTGGGTTGAGATTGAATTCTCTAGCCCGAGTAGCGTTTACCAGTGGTTACTGCCACATCGTTTAGTGGCATTTAGATTGTTAGCAGGGATCTTGTTACTACAAATCGTACTTAGCGTATTTGTTAGTCGAATGTTTACCACTGCCTCAGCAAATCCAACACCAATCAAGCCGACGGTCAACAAACCAACTCCGCCAAAACAAGAACCTGTTATCTCTAGCTCGAAAACAGCGATTGAAATTACTAATGCCAAACTAAGCAAAGAGTTACAAACAGCCAAAGCCCAACACAAAAAAGACAAACATAAAGTAAAGCAGCTGGTTGAGTTATCAAACCGAGCCAATAGCTTGAAAAAAGCTTTGCTTGAGCATGCCAATAACGCTGCCTTTATCGTTGATGAACACAACCACGTTATTGGAGCCAGCACCATTGGGCGTAACTATTTAAACGTGAGCAAAGACAAACTCATCAACATCAACTTGAACAAACACTACTCAGTGCCTAAGCAAAACGAAACTCAAGACGGTGAGTTTATGGAGTTATTGGTCTCTTACCCTGAGGAGTTTTGCTTATTAGTAAGAGCAAACAAAACCGGCAAAACTTACGCAGCTACTCACCTTGCCCTGCCCTTTAGTGAAGACAGCTTATATTTGGTAAGTATTAACCCTATACGCCAGCAAGAACAGCTTACACAGCACAAACAAAGCCCTAAACACCTTTTACAGCAACTAATGCCAAGTGATTTATACACACCACTAAAAGCCGGTTGCTTAGATGCCTTAAACCAACTAAACAAAGCATCACTACTGGCACCTACAGAATATTCCATTAGAGAGCGCTTAGACGCACAGGTCCGTTTAAACACACTGCTACGCAGTTTGCCTTGGCAGCAACAACAAGACACCTGCATAAAGTGTAAATCAGAATCAGTACTTGAAATACTCGAGCAGCGACTTGCTCAGTTTTCTGCCCTTTTCCATGCTAAAAACTTACATTGGGCATTGGTGGTTAGCCCAGAGATTAGCCAACAATACATGCTAAACCGTGCTCATTTGGTTGCGATATTAGATTTACAGCTTTATTTAATCTCTTTGTATCCAAACAACAGCCAAGTGCTTATTCAGCTACAAGTTGAAAACCAACAATTAGTCTTTTCTGTGGATAGCGAAAACGCCGGCCAACTAAGCACTTTGCAACAATCAATCATCGCCCTCAGCGCGGCCTTAGTGAAACAGGTCAATGGGCGCCAACAGCAAAATCAAGATTCTTTAAGTCTTTGCCTAAATTATCAAGCGGTAGCATCCGATCAATTAGTAGAAAGCACTAGCGAAGATATGCAATATTTTGCGCTAGATTTTGCCGATGAGTTTTTCCAGCGTTGCCTCAGCATTCAGCTGCAACTTTTATCTGCCGAGGTCATAGACCTCACGCAACTAGACGAAGTAGCCGCTAAACACAGCGTAACGGTAATAAGCGATAAACCTGAGTTAACCCTCGAGTTAGAAGATCAAGGCATTAAGCTAAACGTGTTGCTGGTAGCGGAACAACTGCCTTCATCGGCACAGTATGACTCCTCTCTTAAACCACTGTTTTGCTTAAAGCCTCAACTATGTAGCTTTTTAATGGCTAGCTTCTTCCAGCAACATTCCAACACACAAGAGCAGCAAACTATTGAAGACCTTGCACAGGTTGCTATTGCCGCAGCAAGTGAAGATGAAGCAACCACGCCGAGCAGCTTTTCTATCGCTTCATTTAGCCAATCTAAACACCGCTTTGAACACTTAAATACGCAGTTAGGCGACATCGCTTTAAAATGGCAGCATCGTGCTTGGCAAGAAGCATATAATCAGATTAAGAACCTCGGCACAGTGGATTACCTGTTGCTGGAAAGTAGCGAACTCACAACAGTACGAATTCAACAAATACAACAGTACAAACCCGAACTTCGCTTACTGCTATTGGTAAACAACGTTGAGGACTTAGATGTTACTCGCTTAGCCGGTTTACATTACTATTTGCTAAGCGAGTCTAATATTGAAAATGATATACGTGATGTATTGGTATTGAATCAGCACTTTGGACAGGCATTAGACGGCTTATGTGCAGATGAGCAGCTATTGTCATCCCATGCTATATCGGAATATAGCTTCCTTCGCTTAATTGAAAATCTCAGCGGCTTGAGTCCGAGCGAGCCTAAGCCCAAATCGGATAAACAAACTAATGTATCGCCGGCAGAAAGTGGCAATGAACCTTATTTGCGAGCACTAGAAAGTGTATTCAGCATCGAAAACAAAAATCGCTGTTCTTTAATCGTGGAATTTGCCAAGCAGCAAAAATGGAAAGAGGCGCAGGAGCAAGTACAACACCTCGCGTTTGGAGCCGAGAAATTTGCTTCGGATAAGCTAAACCAACAGGTAAGTGAACTTTCTGAAGCAGTATTTAAGCAGGATGAAACGGCCCTAACTAGCGCCCTAGCGCAGCTTAACTAAGCACTTTAACAAAGCTCAGACAATAAAAAAGAGCAAGGCACTGCCTTGCTCTTTTGTTATGCCCTGTAGATTTAATCTACGATTAAATCGTAGTCTTTACGAAGAATATCAATCACTTCTTGCTTAGGGTTATCACCAATGGTGATAGGTGCGCCAGTAATTTTCTCTGCAATGCCGGTGTAAGTCTCAGAGATTTTCATTAAGACCTCAACGGGCAAGTTGTTGTCTCGCGCTAAGGCTTCGCGTTCAGGCATACGGTTTTTGTTTAACAGAATATCAGGATCTGGGAAGTAGCTAAGTAAAGTTTGGCGGAAATCTTCTTTAGAGTTTTCAACCACTTTACCTTCTCGGTAACTTGGACCGTCCCATATACGCGATGAGTCTGGCGTACCAACTTCGTCCATGTATATTAATTTGTCCTGCCCTTGAGCGTCGGTAACGTAGCCAAACTCAAATTTGGTATCAACAAATACTTGGTCAATGTCATTTAAGGCCTGGCTAATTACACCAAAACCTTGCTTAAGTAGGTTTTCGTACACATCGATATCGCTGGCGGATTTAAAGTTGAAAGCGGCGTAGTTGTCTTCAATGTTGTTGCGAGTGACATTTACGTCGTCTGCTTCTGGAACCCCAGGGATCCCTTTAAGAATGCCCTTAGTAGAGGGAGTAATCAGAATCTCTGGTAATTTTTGGTCGCGCTGCAAACCTTCTGGTAAATCAATACCACAGAAATTACGTTCGCCTTTCTCATAAGCGCGCCACATTGAACCCGTAATGTATTGGCGACAAATAGCTTCAATCATTACTGGGCGCGCTTTTTGAACAATCCAAACAAAGGGATGTGGAATATCGAGAATGTGGCTATCGGCCAAGCCTTGTTCTTTAAACAGCTTAAACCAATGATTTGAAATTGCGTTAAGTGCAGCACCTTTACCAGGCACGCCTTTTAGCCCCTCTTCACCGTGCCAGATGCAGTCAAAGGCTGAAATACGGTCGCTGATTACCATAATCGCTAATGGCGTGTCGGCAGCAACATCATAAGCTTTTTCTTTAATGAGTCGTTTACTATCGGCTTCGGTTAGCCAATATACCGAGCGAACTTTACCGCTATGAACGGGCGCGTCGGTGCGAATGGGTAAATCGTTATTCACTGCTAATACTTTATCAGCAAGACTCATGGTAAACAGTCCTCTATTTAAGAGCGAAAAATCAACGAACAAGCTCGCTTACACACTGATTTTTACGGGGAACATTAATTTGCTGAAGGATTTTACCAGAAAGCTCGCTAACTGCTAGCGATTAGCGAGCTCTAAAGCACTTTCATTCGCAGATAAACATTTACCAAGCTTAACTAAACAATGAATAGAATTTGCTTAACAGTTACTACTCGTCAAAATACCAAAAACCCGCATTGAGTAATTCTAAAAGCCAATCAAGCTGATGTTTATCTTCGTTAAAAGCTCGCAGGGAATGAGCGTCTATTGCCACACTATCACACATATTCTTTGCTAAAGCCCATGAACAATTAGGCACCGCATAGCTTTGGCCATCTACAAACAATTCGTAGGGCAATACATCAAGATATAAGGCTTTAATCCCTGCAGTACGTTTTAACTCAGCGCCCTGCTCCATAAGCTCATGTAAATCACTCATGGTTAATTCATCTTCGCTGCCATTCAGTACCACAATGTCTGAGCTATGCGATGAATCACTTAAATACTCCCCTAAAAAATGAGCGCTGGCTTGCGGAGAATTGAGCAAGGATTGCATCAATTTATTCAAAGCTAGAGTGTCATTTTCTGCCACTCGGCCAAACTCAGTAGTGGCTTGTCGGTGAGGATCGGCAAAACGTTGCGAACTAGTATCGTGTTGTAATAGGTAATCGGCAAAACCAGTGACTAAGTCTTTAGCATTAGGAGCCCTAAAGCCTACCGAGTAATTCATTGACGGCTCTATAGCGTAGCCCTCATGCGGACAGCCAGGCGGGATATACAGCACATCACCACTTTCTAGAACCACGTCAATTTCGGCGACAAAGTCCTCGCAGTGTTTTAGCTTATCGTGAGAGGCAAATTCCTTAAGAATTTGCTTTTGCCCTACCCGCCAGTGTCGCTTGCCCTCGCCTTGAATAATGAATACACAATATTGATCGATATGCGGACCCACACCGCCTTTAGGCGTAGAGTAAGAAATCATTACATCGTCAAACCGCCAGTTTGGAATAAACTGAAAAGCCGCAGCTAGCTTCGCTACTTCGCTATGCCAATGGTCTACTCCTTGTACCAACAAAGAGCTCTGTGATTCGCCCAATAAGGCAAAATCTTCAAAAGGACCAAGGTGGGCTTCCCATTGCTGGTCTACACATCTCACAAGACGGCTTTGAATATCCGCCTCCATAGCTAAGCCAGCGAGCTCTTCGGGGCTTAGCGGATCAACAAAATCATGCATGCCTTGTTTTAACAAACAGGGACGTTGTTGCCAGTAATTAGCCATGAAATCTTGTTGGTCAAATGCGGTTTGATATGTCATACAGCTCACCTTTTGTAGTATCGGCAAAGTGTAACTGATTTCCCGACAGGCTTTTAGCCAAACCCTCGCTTTATTCAAAGGACAAAACGCTAAAAACTTTGTATGCTTAAGCCAGCTAACAGGGATCGTAAACCTTACACAAAAACATGACTACGCACTTTCAATTATTTGATCTTCCGGAAAATGCCACCGAAGAGCAAATAAAAAACCGCTACAAACAACTCGCCAGCCGCTGCCACCCCGACAAGGGCGGTTCAGCCCAATTGATGATTTTGATTAAAAACAGTTATCAAAAATTGTTATTGGGTGAAGGGGCAATTGCTATTGAGCAATCTTTGGATGACTCCAATAAGCAAGTACTCGCCTTAAAGAAAACCATTCATCAGCAACAATTTTATATTCAAAAACTAAGCGTAGCAATTGCCAAACAAGCACAGATAAAAGAAACCAAGCGACTACAAAAGATAGTAATGCCAGCGCTCGTTGGCGTGTTAGCGGTAATCGTGATTGTTTTAAGTAATGGCTGGTATCAGTCTAATCAGCAATTAATCAAGGCCGCTAATCAGTTAACTGCGGCCGAAAAAAGCAGCAAAAAGCCTGCTAAACCAATTGTGCCAGCGCTGAGCCAAGAGAACTTGGCCAAAACTTGGGAACTAAAACAAAAGCTTCGCTTAAGCAGTGCCCGGCAACAATACCTTGAGGATGATTTGGATATGAGTTTGTCGCTGATTCGCGTCTTATTGAACCAACTTTCAGCTAAAGACTTGAATCAAGCTCAGCAGCAGTTCTTGTTACAGCAAGATATAGAAATGCCTAGGTTAATCGATAATGAAGAGCTTATTGAGAAAGGCACTACTTATGAAAACGTTATTGATGTAAACCCAGTTGATGTAAACGCCGTCGATGAAAAAACCACTGAAGCTCAAAAAGCAGAAGGACAACTGGGGGAAGATAGTGCTATTGGTAAACATCCATATTCGGTTTTTCTAGAAAACCTGCATGAGACAGACTTTATAGACTCGGAAGTTAGCGCCGCTGGGACACCAGCTAATTAGAAAGAAAAGCTTTTAACTCACTTTTTGCTTGTTCGTTATGCTCTTTAATAGCGGCAATTTGTTCCAGCAAACGGGTCTTTTTATCTCCACTGGGCAGCTTGGCGCACAGTTCGTTTAGGCGTGCTAGTGGGTCTAATAATTGATCGAATTGCTGGTTAATCTGTTCCATTTTCTCTGTCTCTGTTAAAACCGCCATTAAGCCTACGGATCAAGTACTTGAAAACAAGACTCCAAATGGGTGAAACTTCATTAACTTGAAGTAAACACGCTATTTTTGCCAATGCCATACTCTGCCTTACTCGAACCCGTTAACAATTTTTTGCACTGCCCTACGCCCAAACAATGGCTAGAGGAAGCAAAACAGCCCGCTAGCTTAAGCATTTTGTTAGTTGATCACGCTAATGCTGAGTGGAAAGCAGCTGCCACTGCCAGCAAACTTCTACTCAAATACGCAGGTACTAATCAGCCAGTGATTCAACAAGAGATAAAAGCCCTGTTAGCGCCTTATGAATTCATTATTTTTAGAGCGGGTCGTTGGTCTGTGCCGGTTTTTATGGACTGGTTCTTTCCTTTAGGTGCAAATAATGCTGATGAAAAACAACATGGTACTGCCAGCGCAACACTGAGCTTGATGCAGCGATGCAAGTTTGACCCAGAGTTATTGGCAGAACTAAGTAAACAATTAAGTGCTCACAGCTATAACGCAGAGCCACAAGCATCAACATTAAGCGCCAAAGCAGAATCAAGAAAACAAGGGCAACTCTCCGATTTTCAAGCAGCATTGATTGAAAAAATGAGGCTGCTAATTAAAGAAGAACTACATCACTTTGAGCAGGTGTTTTCTATCATGCATCAATTTGGAATTGGCTATAAAAACCTCCCAGCAGGTGGCTACGCTAAAGGCTTAATGTCGCAAGTTCGTCATTTTGAACCACAAGCCTTAGCCGACAAACTGATTGTTGGCGCATACATTGAAGCTCGCTCCTGTGAACGTTTCGCCATGCTCGCGCCGTTTTTACCCGAAACCATCGGTCAATTCTACATTTCTTTATTACGCTCAGAAGCCCGCCATTATCAGGATTATTTGAGCTTAGCGAATATGATCATTGACGAAAAAGAGCTACAACAAAGGCTAAGCATAATTGGCCAACATGAAGCAGAACTAATTTCTCAACAAGATGACGTTTTTCGTTTTCACAGTGGAATACCCTTGAGCTAGTATAATTAATGTAGAAAGGGTTGATCACACTAGCAATAAACCACGTAGTTATTTGGAAGTTAATCAGATTGGATAAGGTGAACTATGCGCTTACCCTTGTTTCCATTAGAGCTTTTTGTTTTGCCCGGAGGGCTGAGCAAATTACGAATATTTGAACCACGTTATTTGCGTTTGGTTTCTATAGCCAGTGAAGAAGCTAAAGGCTTTGTACTATGCCAACCACTCGCGGAAGATAATACAGAGTTCAACATAGGCGTTCATTGCCAAATAGAAGATTTTGAGCAGCTTGAAGACGGTATGCTTGGCATTACCATACGCGGTATAAAACGCGTAGACCTAAGTGATACCAGCCAAGCTGATGATAAGCTTTATAGCGCTTTTGCCCAAGCTAAACCCAATTGGCAACTCGAAGAAGCCCCCGCCGTTGAGGACGACCTAAGTGAAAAGCTGCAGCAAGTATTAATTCAGCACGAGCTCTACGAGCAGCATCCAGACTTTTTCGCTTATGATGATGAATATTGGGTAGTTTTACGTTGGTTAGAGCTATTGCCATTCTCTAGCAAAGCTAAAAATCAAATCCTTTATGAAGATGATTTTTCAACTCTAGATAACTTAGTTCATCAGTTAGTGTCTGAAATAACAATAGGCCATAGGTAGCTGATATAAAAAGTGATTATCAAGTAAGCGGTTTATCTTAATTGATATTTAATTATTAGCATTAAAAACTTATATTTAACTAAAAAATGTCATATTTATCGCAATATGCGAACTTTTACACAGTCTTGTAATCAAAAGTGCTTTAAGATGGCTAAGTCATGGATGATGAGAAGAAGTAATGGCTTCGCATTGGTAACTGAATCCAATATGCTATTACCCTAATAACCTTGGAACAATAAATATCTAGTAGTTAGTGAGTGAGAGATCTGCGACCCTTACTCTCTTAAAGGTGATTCATGAGATATAAAGCAAAAATAAGCGCAGCAATTACACAAGCACTTCCGCTAGTCCAATCTGCCACCGCCGATGAAGCCGTATTATGGAACATCGAGAAAGAACGAGACATGCTCTGCATGGAGTTCACCTCAAATATGAGCTTCGAAAGTTTAGAGGCTGGATTTAAACAAGCAGCTGAGAAACTAGGCATTACCTGCCCTATTAGTCTCTTAAAACTACGCCGCTAGTTTATAAGACAGTGGGGGCGGTTTTCCTCCCCCAACTTCTTTCCACTAATTTTTATTTCTTTGTCATCTACTCGCTAGTTTGTTGCGTATTAAATACACAAGCTAAGGAGGCTGATATGGATCTGATCATTAATTCTCATGAAGGCGACATCTACCTAGTCAACGAGCAACAACACAACTTTCAACGGGTACTTTGTGATAGCAATCACCACCCTCTCAGGTTCGCCAGTATTTCTAGCATAAAACAACATTATCAAGAACAGGCCATCGATAAAGTTTGGCTAGTTCAGCACTCCGCCTATGACGAAATGTGCGGCTTACAAAGCGCAAACCAGCCAATGAAAATGCCTTTGAGCTGGTAAATACCAATACAACCATTTAGCCAAGCAATAAAAAAGCAGCCATTCGGCTGCTTTTTCCATTTACTCTTGAAGCCAAGGTGGCAAACAAACACCTAGCCCGCCCAAGCCACAGTATCCATTAGGATTTTTGTGCAAGTATTGCTGATGGTAAAGCTCTGCGTAATAAAAAGTATCAAAGTTAACTAATTCGGTACTAATAGCGTGCGCTAAACCTTCACCTTGCAAGGCTTTCTGGTAAGCCTGTTGGGCTTGCTTAGCTAATTCCAACTGCTCACTGCTAGTAGCAAATATCATCGAGCGATACTGGGTACCAACATCCCCACCTTGGCGCATGCCTTGGGTTGGGTCGTGCTGCTCAAAAAAGCAGGTCAACAATTGCTGATAGCTAATCACACTTGGATCATATATCACTTTCACAACTTCAGTGTGTCCAGTTAAACCGGTACACACTTCATCGTAATTAGGGTTAGGCGTAAAACCGCCGGCATACCCTACCGCAGTTGTAATTACGCCTTGCTGTTGCCAAAACAAACGTTCTGCGCCCCAAAAACAACCTAAGCCAAAATAAGCCGTTGCTTGATTAGCGCTAGCATGTTCTAGGTAGTTGCTGCCATTAACAGCGTGAATACCGTCTAAGTTAATGGCTTCCATACGTCCAGGTAAGGCATCCGCTTGGCTAACCAAAGTCGTTTTGCTCATTGATACAACTCCATCTCTATTGGCAAACGTTTAATTGCTAGCGCCTAGCCACCAATTTTGGCCCAAGTATCGCGTAGACCTACAGTGCGGTTAAACACTAGAGCTTCGGGGCTTGAATCTACGCTATCGGCACAAAAGTAACCTTGGCGTTCAAACTGGTAGGCTTGCTCTGCCTTGGCAGACACTAGGCTTGGCTCTACAAAACCACGTTTAACCACTAATGAATCTGGGTTAAGCACCGCGGTGAAGTCTTCTTCGGCCGCTGGGTTTGCTACCGAGAATAAACGGTCGTACAAGCGAATTTCAGCAGGTTTTGCGTGCTCAGCAGAAACCCAATGAATAACGCCTTTTGGCTTACGCCCATCTTCTGGATTTTTGCCTAAGGTCGTTTCGTCGTAGCTACAATAAACCGTGGTTACATTGCCGTTTTCATCTTTGTCACAACGCTCAGCTTTAATCATATAAGCATTACGTAGGCGCACTTCTTTGCCGATCACTAAACGCTTGAACTTTTTGTTGGCTTCTTCACGGAAATCTTCCGCTTCAATATAAAGTTCGCGACTAAATGGCACTTCACGCTCGCCCATGTCTTCACTTGGGTGAATAGGTGCAGACAGTTGCTCAAGCTTATCTTCTGGGTAGTTTTCAATCACTACTTTAATAGGGTCAAGTACTGCCATCGCACGGGGTGCATTGGCATTAAGATCTTCTCGAATACAGGCTTCCAACATTGGCATTTCTACCATGTTTTCCATTTTAGTCACGCCGATTCGTTTACAAAACTCAACAATAGAGCCTGCGGTATAACCACGGCGACGCAAACCTGCAATGGTTAACATACGCGGATCGTTCCAACCATTCACATGGCCATCCACCACGAGGGTATTAAGCTTACGCTTAGACATTACCGTGTATTCAAGGTTTAAGCGTGAAAACTCATACTGATGAGGCACTGTCTCAATGGTGATGTTCTCTAGTACCCAGTCGTACAAACGGCGGTTATCTTGGAACTCTAAAGTACATAAAGAGTGAGTAATGCCTTCAATCGCATCAGAAATACAGTGAGTAAAATCGTACATTGGGTAAATGCACCATTTATCACCGGTTTGATGGTGATGAGCAAAGCGTACTCGATAAATCACTGGATCGCGCATACACATGAACGAAGAGCTCATATCAATTTTGGCGCGCAATGAACACTCACCTTCTTTGAATTCACCAGCACGCATCTTTCTAAACAATGCTAGATTCTCTTCAATAGATGTATCACGGTAAGGGCTATTTTTACCTGGCTTACTTAAGGTGCCACGGTACTCTCTGGCTTCATCTGCGTTTAAGAAACAAACAAAGGCCAAGCCCTTTTGGATCAACTCTTCGGCATAAGCGTATAGTTGGTCAAAATAGTTTGAGGAATAACACACCTCGCCATCCCACTCAAAGCCAAGCCACTTAACGTCTTGTTGAATAGAGTTAACGTAGTCAATGTCTTCTTTTTCAGGGTTGGTATCATCGAAACGCAAATTACATGCGCCCTGGTAGTCTTGAGCAATACCAAAGTTCAAACAAATCGACTTAGCATGGCCGATGTGTAAGTAACCATTTGGCTCCGGTGGGAAACGCGTATGCACAGAGTCATGCTTTCCGGATTTAAGATCTTCATCAATGATGTGACGAATGAAATTGCTAGGGCGATTTTCCGCCTCACTCATACCAGCCTACCTATAAATAATTAAACGCTAATTAAAGCCGTATAATCACTGATTCTTAGGCTTAGTACAAGCAACCATCGAACAAGCGTTGAAAAGATCGCCTCACGCCCTTGTTCGACATCAGCAACTCAGCCTTAAGAGGCCAAAATTGATTGGTTTTTCACCAAGTTTTTTGTTGCTAGCTCCATCTCACACCGCCACTGCATTGCTTGGCGATTGAAGCTATCACCAGTTAGATTTAATCGGTATTTATTTGTTGATGATTCTCGCTAGTCGATGGCGAATTTTTCGCCATGGTTTATAGTCAATATAGGTCACTGTTGATAATTAAGGGAATATATTATGCGTTTGATAAGTTTAGGTTTTAGCCTACTACTGCTGTTTGCATGTTCAAGCCAACCTACTTGGGATGGCATGTCTGAATCTGAAATTGCCGCCTGGAAAGAAATTGGCGTAAATGTAGAGCAAGTACAAACCTATGTACGAGCTGGCATCAGCCAGCCGCAAGTGAAAGAATTTATAGACCAAAACTTTAGCGACCCCAATGAGATTACGGCTTGGGCTAAAGCGTTTAGCGCTGTTGACGCTAGAGGCTGGATAGATTCAGGCTTTGATCTTTCTTCAGCCACAGCGTGGGCAGCTAAAAAATTCTCCTTTGAAGAAGCAAGCGCTTGGAAATCTGCTGATTTCGATTTAGATGGCGCAGTGGATAACCGTGATAGAGGTTTAACCCCGGTAAAATAGCTTTAAGCCTCAAAGTGAAGGTGTTTACTCTATCTGAGTAGACACCTCGCCTAAACCATCAATGCTCACCACCACTTTATCTCCGCTCTTTAAAGCTTTAGTTCTTCCAGGTGTGCCGGTAAAAATCACGTCATAGGGATGTAGCTGCACATATTGGCTAATGTAGCTGACGATGTCTTCAACAGAGTGAATCATGTTGGCCGAGGTTTCTTGCTGAACTACTTCGCCATTTAACTTAGTGGTTACAGTAAACTGGTTACCACCCATAACTTGCGTTATCCAAGGAGAAATAGGCGCAAAGCCATCGGCTCCCTTAGCTCGCCACCATTGTAAATCTCGACCTTGCCAAGAGCGCTCAGTGAGATCATTACCAACGGTATAGCCAAATATGCAATCTTTGGCATTTTGCTTGGTAACTTTTGAACAGGTTTTACCAATCACAACCACCAGCTCTCCCTCAAAATGCACATTACGCGCATCTTTTGGAAACTGTATTGGGCCTCCAATGCTCAAGGAACTATGCGACTTATAGAATATTTCCGGCTTACTGGCACCGGCATCTCCAGCGTGGCTGCGATAATTTAAGCCCACCGCAAATACAGTGGCTGGTTTAATCGGCATTAAGTATTTGGCCTCAGCTATAGGCGATGACTGACCGTTAACTTCGCCGCTTTCTATGGGTGAAGCGTTAAGGTGCAGTAAGTTATCACCGGCGTGCTTAACCCAAGTGTTGACACCTTGATGGTCAATTAAAGCAAACTGATCATTCTGCGCAGCAATGGCAGTATTCGAGAGAAATAAAAGCGCGAAGCTAGTCGATAATAGTTTTTTCACAGTTCGTCCTTGAGATTTGGCGTTCAAAATAATTACGCACACAAGCAAACTATAGTTTAGCGTTTAACGACTTTATCTACACTTAAACCCAAACGTTTCGCCAAGCGGCTTAAATTGGCTCTATCAACACCCAGATCTTTAGCTGCCGCTGACCAGCTTCCTTGATGCTTCTCTAAACTCGCTGCCACCAAGTTTTTTTGATATGCGTCTGTGGCTTGGCGCAAGTTAAGGCCCCCCAACGCTAAGCTTTTTGGTGTTGTAGATTCATGCAAAGTCTCTTCCGCAACATCTGCCGATTTAAGCTCGCCACAATCGACAGTGCTAATTCGTACAATGTCTTTGCCACTTTGATAAGCTCGCGCCTTTAGTGCTGCGCGACTAATCAAATGTTCTAGTTCTCGAACATTGCCAGGCCAATCGTAAGCGTTTAGATACGCCACTAAATCACTTTGCAATTTAATTTGTGGAATACCCAACTTCCGCTTAACCAGCTCAACAAAAAAGCCCGCCAGCAACTGAACATCTCCCGCCCTCTCACGTAAAGGTGGTACCAATATTGGGTAAACCGATAAGCGATGATATAAATCGGCGCGAAATCGCCCCTGCTCCACTTCTTTAGCTAAATCGCGGTTGGTGGCTGCTATCACCCTCACATCTACCTTATGAATTTTGTCTTGGCCAAGCGACTGCACCTCTTGATTTTGCAGTACCCGCAATAGCTTACTTTGCGCGGCCAAAGGTAGCTCGCCTATTTCATCGAGGAAAATGGTGCCGCCATCTGCAATGCTAAACTTGCCTGCACGGTTTTTATCAGCGCCAGTAAATGCACCTTTTACATGGCCAAATAACTCACTTTCAATCAAGTTATCAGGCAAAGCCGCACAGTTAACATGCACGATTGGCGCTGTGTAACGGGATGATTGTAGGTGCAGCGAGCGCGCTACTAACTCCTTACCCACACCGGTTTCACCTTGGATCAAAATAGTAAAGTCAGAGGGAGCCACCAGCGCAATTTCTTGTTTTAAGCGCTTCATCACCGAGCTTTCACCCACTATCTCATCACTATTGTGATGCCAAGCGGCTTGATTTAACTCCTCTAACACTTGTTGTGAATGGTGAGCCTGCTGCTCGAGTAAATCTAGGGTTAGGCCGGTATTCAAGCTTGCAGCCGCCATGGCGGAAATAACTTCAAGCGTTCTATTGGGAATGTCATCAAACACTTCAGGCGTAAAGCTATCTAAGGTCAGCACACCAATTAAGTTTTGGTCAAAATACAAGGGTAAGCCCATACAGGCATGCACCGGTAAATCACCCTCTCGGTCAATCAACAAACCATCATAGGGATCAGGCAGCTCACAATTGGCCGGAAAACGCACTGGGGAGTTAGAAGCACAGATTTGTTGAAAGCGAGGGTGCTCCGACAAATAAAAGCGCCTACCTAAGGTATCTCGGCTAAGGCCTTGTAAGGTGAGTGGCTTGAGCAACTCCCCACTTACAGCTAGCAAAGCCACAGCATCACAAGCAATGGTTTTTCGAACAGTATCCAATAAACGGTCGAAACGGTCTTTGCTACTTAAGTTTTGGGCTAAATCTAGGGCCAACTCTATTAAAGCTTTTGAAGATATATCTGACATTATTACTCCTCATTAACACTCATAGTAGTCTTTATGACTCCACCACTCAAGAAGTCAAAATGACTACACAGGTAAGTAGATAGGCGGATTTACTGGCTTTAACGACTTTACATAGTTGGTATGAAGATTGCGATGTATCGAGTAAGTAAAACTAAACTCCAAGTAATTTGTATGAGGGTAGCCCTATGAAACACTTTCCAGTAATTGTAGATTCGAAACAACCGAGCGACTTTCGCCAATATATGCGTTGCATAGTAGGTGGAAACTGGTTAATGCTGGTTTCACTTGTTGTGATCATTTCATCTATTATCATTTCCTACCCCTTAGCACAGGCTTTTTCTATGCCAATGCAAATTACCGCACACATATCTACTATTGTGTTTGCTGGCGTACTGAAAGTGGGTTACGTGTTACGCTGTGTAGGATTCAACGAACTCGGTCATGAGGTTATATAGTGATTAAAATTGCTGAGCCAGATTCAAACAATACTCCCCAACA